>CAJXFK010000093.1 GCA_913052575.1 uncultured Planctomycetaceae bacterium | reverse complement strand
AAGACATCCCCCATGCGCCCTTGGTAGCTTGACCACCCGAATCGAATGCTCGCAATGCGAACATCTTCGGGAATCACGCAACCAGATAAACCAATACAACAAAGTTGACTGGCTTATCCTTTGTAACGTTATTTTCTCGCTCTAAAAAATTCTGTGAAATCCAAAATGAATTCCACGAAATTGTTTGCCTTGGGAGAACGCGAAGAAATACATGATGAATCAGAGATTCATCAACACTCTTCGACATTCTATCAAGATGCCAATTACCACAACCAAATTGTCAACGAACTGTGCAGCTTCATGTGAAGAAAGTTTGCAAAAAGCAGACTGAACACATTAATTGCCACGACACTCCGGGTTTAAAGCCTCATCAGTGCCGTTTTTACTGAAAAAGTTTATTTACCGACGTATCCGTCAAAGCAATTAAAGATTTTTCCAGACTCGGAAAAATAGTCGGCAACGGCGTCTGGGTCAAGCGGCGACAAAAAACCCCTTTGTTTGTGAGAAATTCAAAGCTGAATCGTCCACCTGCATTTATTTCTGATGGCTTCTAATTCGGTAAAAGTGGTGACACTGTTGCCAACCCCTTCCATTTCATTGGTTGGGTTATCAGTTTTACGGGCGTCTACCGAATAAATCAGGCACACCGGAGTTACAAAAACCAGCCACGCAACTGCGGACATTGAGTAGTATGTCAAAACGTTGCCTCGTACATACGAACACCTGAAAAGTTTCACCAAGGACGAATCGAAATGGCTGCAAAACAATCTGCCGATAACACATCGGGCTTAGGCTCCGACGCTAAGATCATTTCGCTTCTGACTCGCCCGCTACCAAGCACTCGTTTTCCTGATGGAACAAGCGACGCCGACACCGTCTACCAAATTCTGTGTCAAGAATTACTACTCGACGGCAACAGCAAACAGAATCTCGCAACATTCTGCCAAACGTGGGAGAGCCCCGAGGTCCACAAACTCATGGACTTGGCAATCGACAAGAACTTGATTGACAAAGATGAATATCCCCAGACCGCCGAAATAGAGCAACGATGTGTCAATCTCCTGGCAGACCTTTGGAACGCACCAGGAAAACCTGTTGGATGCTCTGCAATCGGATCAAGCGAAGCTTCTATGCTTGGGGGCATGGCTGCGAAATGGCGATGGAGATCTCGTCAAAAAGCCGCTGGCAAGCCAACCGACCGGCCAAACATGGTCTGTGGTAGTGTTCAGATATGCTGGAAGAAATTTGCTCGCTACTGGGATATTGAACTGCGCGAAATTGAAATGTCACCCGGCGAACTCTGTATGACACCGGATGCCATGCTTAAACAAGTCGATGAAAATACTATTTTCGTCGTGCCAACAATGGGTGTGACATACCACGGTTTGTATGAAGACGTAGCCGGCATAAGTCGTGCCTTGGATGACTTTGAAAACCGTACTGGAATCGATATTCCTATTCATGTAGACGGGGCAAGCGGTGGGTTTTTAGCGCCATTCACCGCCCCAAACCACGAGCCATGGGATTTTCGGCTTGAACGCGTGAAGTCAATTAATGCATCTGGGCATAAGTTTGGCCTAGCGCCTCTTGGGATTGGGTGGGTGTTGTTCAGGGAGCCCGCGGACCTGCCCGATGAACTCATTTTTCATGTTAGTTATTTGGGCGGTGACATGCCTACATTCCAGATCAATTTCTCGCGTCCCGCAGGCCAAGTAATCGCTCAGTACTTTGACTTTATCCGTTTCGGCAAAGCTGGCTACACAGCCGTCCACGGCAGTTCGCACGAAATTGCGGAGTACTGCGCCCAAAAGATTGGAACTGTCGATGGCTTCGAAATAATTCACGACGGCTCGCCAGACAAGGGAATCCCGGCGGTAGTCTGGACCCAGGCGGAAAACACTGAGCATGGTTTTACACTTTACGACCTAGCGGACCGACTTCGTATGCGAGGCTGGCAGGTGCCCGCCTACCCGTTTACCGGCGATCTTGCGCACAAAGCATTCCAACGTATTCTTGTAAAACGTGGTTTCACGAGAGAGATGGCCGATCTTTTACTTATTGACATCGAGCAAGCCATCGATTTCCTCACCTCGCATTCACGGAATACAAGCCCTTCTTCAGCTCAGGCAAGTTCTTACAATCATCTCTGACCGTGACGGGAGTCAGTGTATTCTGAATTGAAGCAGGCTGTCATTTCCTGAGGCTGTTATTCGCTCAGGTTGTTATTCACTCAGTGTGCGTATTTGACATACGCCAGCTAGCCGTACTTCTTATGAATCTTCGACTGACGTGGAATGATTGATTAACGCATCTACAAGAGAGATGAGTGTGTCGGCCTTAAAAGGCATCAACAGGACCTTTCGTAGATCATCTGTTTGAGCCCCGTCAACGAACCATTGCTTACGTTTTCTGCTCCCGATCATAAGCACGGGGACTCGTGCTAAATACCTGTCCTTGGAAAATGAATTGAAAAGGTTCATCGCGGGCTCTTGCATGATCTGCGCGCTCACAATCAACAGATCTGGCCGAGGCCATGTTTTAAATCGCATCAAGGCTCGCTCGGGGTCTTGAGTAATGAGAGCTCGGTACCCACGATCATTGAAAAATCGTTGGAGAGATTCCTGGCTTTTGCCAGCGACCTCAACGATCATGACAGTGCGTTTTGACACTTTCGGCGCGTCAGAGCGTGATGAAACCATTTCCCCATTCCCTCGCGAAAATGTTACAGGGAAACGTGTTCCCACACGAGAAGAAAAAGAGGCGCCGGTCGGAGTCGAACCGACGATGGCGGATTTGCAATCCGCTGCCTTAGCCACTTGGCTACGGCGCCACATTAAATAACGCTATTGAAAAGTTAACGATGAGGTCAAGACTGCCGGATTTATCGACCGTTCACTCAATCATATTTAAAACCATTAGAGCGAATGTGTCGGTCACCTGCATCCTTGGGATTGGTTATCGGCAACCCTCAAAAACTTCTTGACAATGTTTTCTCGGTGAAATGAAGGGTAGGTGTAGTTTCGTGACATTTATCTCGGTATGATCTGCTTGGACGACAGCATGACTGCTTTCCGTCAACGCTTCGACCGTTTTCTTCCTTCACATGCATCTCCTGCACACGGAACACTTCATGACCAAATCTACCTGTGACATTGGACTTATCGGCTTGGCGGTGATGGGGGAGAACCTAGCGTTGAATATCGCAAGCAGAGGCTTTCGTATCGCGGTCTACAACCGAACACAAACCGTGACTGATGCATTCGTCGCTGACCGCGGCAACCAGGAACAGATTCTTGGCTGCCATTCAGTTGAAGACCTCGTTGCCGCACTGAAGCCACCCCGCAAGATCATGCTGATGGTTAAGGCCGGCCCGGCCGTCGATCATCTTATTGAAACATTGATCCCTCTGCTGAGTTCTGGAGATGTAATTATTGATGGAGGAAACACTCAATACAGTGATACTGAGCGCAGAACAAAGCAGGTTGAAGAAGCTGGCCTGCTTTATGTTGGTACTGGAGTTTCGGGTGGTGAAGAAGGGGCATTGAAAGGCCCTAGCCTGATGCCTGGTGGTTCGGCGGAAGCCTGGCCACTGATCAAGCCAATTTTTCAATCAATTGCCGCTCACGTTGGAACTCATCATGACGTGCCCTGCTGCGAATGGGTTGGCCCACGAGGCGCTGGCCATTATGTGAAAATGGTGCACAACGGTATTGAATATGGCGACATGCAACTAATCTGCGAAGCGTATTGGTTATTAAAACACGCTGCTGGT
This sequence comes from uncultured Planctomycetaceae bacterium, assembly GCA_913052575.1. Classification (GTDB taxonomy): domain Bacteria; phylum Planctomycetota; class Planctomycetia; order Pirellulales; family UBA1268; genus UBA1268. Next base: position 8,360 of record CAJXFK010000093.1, on the reverse strand, counting down.
CTGGAGAATGATGCCTTAGCAAATGTTTTTGATGAATGGAACCGAGGTGATCTGGATAGCTATCTCATCGAAATAACACGAGATATCTTTACTGCACACGACCCCGATGGGGAGGCAGGAAGCTTTCTTGTCGACCATATTCTCGATCGAGCCGGCGCGAAGGGCACTGGAAAATGGATGAGCCAACTTGCGCTAGACCTTGGGGTACCAAGTACGCTTGTCACAGAAGCAGTTTACGCCCGCTGTCTCTCTGCCGAAAAAGACGCCCGGGTTCGTGCCAGTACTATCCTGAGTGGACCGAAACTGCCTATCATTGAAGATTCATCGGGGTTTACTCAACAGGTACGTCAAGCTCTCTACGCATCGAAGATAGCCAGTTACGCCCAAGGATTTGCGCAATTGGCAGCTGCGGCCAAAGAACATGATTGGAAATTGAACTATCAGTCGATTGCGATGCTTTGGCGGGGTGGATGTATTATTCGAGCTCAATTTCTCGATCGAATAGCTGCGGCGTACAGTGAGAATGCGTCACTCGAAAACCTTATGCTTGCACCGTACTTCGCAAGTGCTCTGATTGAAAGTCAAGCGGCCTGGCGTACTGTTGTGGCAACGGCAGCGACACATGGCATACCAACACCGGCCTTCATGACGGCACTCGCGTATTACGACGGTTACCGCAGCGCTCATCTGCCAGCAAACCTGCTTCAGGCCCAGCGAGATTACTTTGGTGCCCACACGTATCAACGGACCGACAGAGAGGGCTCTTTTCACAGTGAATGGCTCGATCTTCGTAGACCATTATCTTAATTTTTGACCCGCCTCTCCCCTTTCCCGCCTCTCCCCTTTTTAGAAATAAACCATGAAACACGACTATCTCGATCAACTTTTTGGGCTTTCTGGTCAAACAGCGGTTGTTGTGGGTGGTACTGGTGTGCTCGGAGGTGCTCTCGCCGACGGGCTTGCCGCGGCAGGCGCATACGTTGTCGTCGCAGGTCGCAACGCCGAGCGTGGTGAGGCTCGAGTTACAGCTATTCGTGAAGCTGGTGGAGACGGTCACTTCATTGCTGTGAACGCTATTGAAAGAAAAAGTATTGAAGACCTTTTGTCGGCCACTTTAAAAAAATGTAACAGAGCTGACATCCTCGTGAATTGTGCCGGCGTTAATTCGTCAGTACCCTACGATGAAATCCCTGATGACGACTGGGACCGTGTTCTGAATACGAATCTGAAAAGTACACATCTTGGCTGTCAAATTTTTGGTAGCCATATGGCCGCACATGGAGGCGGCGCAATTCTCAATATAGGAAGCGTGTCGGCTGACAAACCACTTTCAAAGGTATTCGCTTACTCAGCGTCAAAGGCTGCTGTTGTAAACTACACACAAAATGTAGCGAGAGAACTGGCCACAAAAGACGTTCGTGTCAACGTATTGTGTCCTGGCTTTTTCCCAGCAGAGCAGAACAAGAAAATTCTTTCTCCAGAAAGAATTTCACAAATCATGGGCCAAACCCCAATGGATCGCTTTGGCAACCCTGATGAACTCATTGGAGCTGCTGTTTTACTTTGCAGTAAAACAGCAGGCAGTTTCATTACGGGTACAAGTCTCTATGTAGATGGCGGATTCACCGGCATGCGAATTTAGAACGAGCCTTCTTTCCTCGATCCCAAACTTATTCTTTTAGCGAAATATCATCGACTCAATACATTCACTGAGTTCCGAAGCACAACACCCGGTCACCTCAACACCAAGAACTGATGCCGCATACCTTCGTTATTTTCGGTGCATCCGGCGATCTCACGAGTCGCAAACTGGTGCCTGCGCTGTACAACTTGATGCGAGCGGGCCTCCTGCCAGAGAACTCAAAAATCATTGGCTTCTCGCGGACCCCCATGTCGGACGCTCAATGGAGAGCGAGCCTCCGTGAGTCAACCGAACAAAACGCTGGCGGCGAACCGTTCTCTCACGAAGCGTGGAATGACTTTGAGCCGATCATCCATTATCAACCGGGTGACATTGAAAACACTGAAGACTTTGAAAGCCTTCGTCGCAGGCTGCATGAACTCGAGGCAGGAGAACATGTCCCGCGAGTCTACTACCTTGCAACTGCACCTCGTTTTTACACTCCAGCAGTTACTGCTCTTGGCAATCTGAACATGGCCTCAGAGGAAAACGGGCCTCGTCGCATTGTCATCGAAAAACCTTTTGGAACAGACTTTGATACCGCTCACTTATTGAACAAGCACATTCACACTGTGTTCAATGAATCTCAGGTATATCGCATCGATCACTACCTCGGAAAAGAGTCAGTTCAGAACATTCTTGCCCTGCGATTTGCGAATACAATCTTTGAACCCGTTTGGAACCGCCGTTATATCGATCATGTTCAGATAACAGTTGCAGAAGAATTGCCTGTCGGTCGAAGAGGCAATTACTACGACTCAGCCGGCGTGCTTCGTGACATGTTTCAAAACCACCTCTTACAACTGTTGATGGTCACTGCCATGGAAGCGCCGGTTCGGTTCAACGCCGATGCCGTCCGGAATGAAAAAGTAAAAGTACTCGATGCAATCCGGCCGCTTACTACCTCGCAAGTAACTGACGCCAGCGTTCGTGGTCAATACCTAGGCTACCTTGAAGAACCTGGCGTACGCCCGGGCAGCAACACCGCAACTTTTGGAGCAATCCGGCTCGAAGTTGACAACTGGAGATGGCAAGGCGTCCCCTTCTACCTTCGAAGCGGGAAGGCAATGAGCTGCCGAACAACACAAATTGTCATTGGCTTTCGACAACCGCCTCTTGAACTCTTTGCCTGTGACAATTCTCAATCACAACGAGAGGCTAATCGACTTGTTATTCAGATTCAGCCAGCAGAGGGCATACAGCTACACTTTCACACCAAGGTACCTGGGGATGGAATGCGACTGCGGCTCACTGACCTCGAGTTCAGTTACTCTCGTGAATTTTCTGGAAGGCTGCCGGAGGCGTACGAACCGTTGCTGTTGGACTGCATGACAGGCGACGCCAGCCTTTTTGCTCGGTCTGATGAAGTGGAAAAGGCATGGGGAATCATTGACCCTTTCGTACAATCGTGGAGCAGCGACACAACGCCTTCCATACCAACTTATCCGCAAGGAAACTGGGGCCCTGCTGTGAGCGATACATGGATGCGTACGCAAGGGCGAAGCTGGTTTGATCTGTGCCCTGTTTTGAAATGAATGCAATGCTCCTCAGCCCACCAGACAATCAGCCCCAGCGGAAACAACTTCGGATCGGTTCGTTGTCTCTTGATTCTCAGATCATCCAGGCTGCACTTTCAGGCTATAGCGATCTTCCCATGCGGGTCATGGCCCGACGATTTGGAGCCTCTTACACACTCTGTGAAGTCATGCTTGACCAATTTCTGACACGAGTTGGTAGTAGCCAAAGAAATCTTGCAAGACTTGCTATTGCTGACGAGGAACATCCTGTTGGCGGACAACTCATGGGGGCAAATCCTGATGATTTCGCGCCAGCCGCACGTCGACTTGTGGAGGCAGGCTTTGACTGTATTGACATCAACTTCGGTTGCCCGGTGAAAAAAGTTCTTGGACGCTGCCGCGGTGGCTATCTCCTGAGCACACCAGACACCGCGCTTGAAATAGTTTCAAGAGTCCGAGAGGCTGTTCCTGCCAATCTTCCAGTGACCTTAAAAATGCGTCGAGGAATAGATGACTCCCAAGACAGTGAGGACAAATTCTTCACCATCTTCGATGGTGCTTTTTCCCGAGGAGTTTCTGCAATTACTGTTCATGGTCGAAGCGTTGTACAGCGTTACGACGGCCCAAGCAATTGGGATTTTCTAGCAACCGTCAAGCGTCACGCAGGCGAACGTATTGTCCTTGGTTCCGGCGATCTCTTCTCGGCACAAGCATGCGTGCGGATGCTGGCTCATACCGGTGTTGATGGCGTCACAATAGCCCGCGGCGCTATTGGGAACCCTTGGATCTTTGAGCAGACACAGGACCTGCTTAACGGTCATCCAGCAGAAGGCCTGCGGCCACCGCGAATTTTTTCACAGCGCGACGTCCTTTCGGAACACTTCCGGCTGGCAGTACAACTCAATGGTGAACAACTCGCCGGCCGCACAATGCGAAAATTTGCGATTAAGTATGCCAAGCTACACCCGGAGTCACTCGACGTAAGAAATGCATTCATCGCTGCAAAAAACTCACAGGAGTGGCAGGGTGTTCTTTCAAAACACTACTGCAAGGATGGCCCTGGCAGAGACCCTTCGAATGACATTGATGAAACGACGGAAGAATAGCAAACAGATTCCTTCGTGCACATGCAATGACGGTCTCCATAAATACGACATACAGTCATGCACATGGGTTCAATAATTCATTCACTCGAACCGATTCCTGATCGGATTTCGCACTTCACAACATCGTCGTGTTCCTTCACAAGTTGCAGCTGCAAAGCCTCGACAATCAGGGTTTCTGTCGTTGGTATTCGCAGCCGCCATTGCCCAAGCGCCCATGCTGCTGCACCACGGAGAACAGGCTCCTCATCCTGAAGAAGTTTGCAGAGTGAGTGAAGACCGGCAGATATATCACGGCCTGCCGAAGGATGGTTTCCAAGAGCTATTGCAGCTGACCGTAATAACCCAACCCGCTTGGCTCGAAGTATCGGGGAACCATGAAATTTTTTTCGGAAATCGCTTTTATTGAGACTCAGTAGCTCAACTAGTGATGGCATCTCTTCATTCTCTACTGATTGAAGTTCTGGGTCTTCGGTTCCCGGAGCATGCCGATTCCATGGGCACACCTCTTGGCATAAGTCACAGCCAAATATCCAATTGCCAAAACGAGGGCGGAGAGATTCCGCGATGGGACCATGGTCCTCAATCGTCAGCGCACTAATACAACGATTTGCATCGAGAACTCGTGGCTCTGGAAGAGCATTTGTAGGACAGATATCGAGACATGCTGTGCACGTTCCACAATGATCAACTGCAATCGGATAATCAACAGGAAGTGACACCGTCGTGAGAAGACCTGAAAGAAAAAAATAACTTCCTGCGCGTTGGTCAATTAACATCGTGTTCTTTCCAAACCAACCAAGCCCTGCACGTGCAGCAAATTCTCGCTCCGCCAATGGTGCAGAATCAACAACGCCGCGGGTTTTACAGCCAGGTATTGCTTCCTCGAGCCAATCGCCTAGCTGATTGAGCCGTGACCGCAAGACATTGTGGTAGTCGCGCCCAATGGCATATCGAGCAATCTGCCCGTGGTCTGGACTATTCCTTGAATCAACCGTCCGTGCGTCGTAATCCGTCGCCAGCATGATGACGCTCTGCGTGCCAGGTAGCAGATTTTCTGGACTCTTCCGAAGCGAGAGGTGTCGTCGCATCCAACCCTCCATGACACCCGCAAAACCACGGTCAAGCCATTTCGCAAAATGATGAAGCCGTGGAGGTGGATCTGCTGTCGTGATACCGAGACGTGAAAAGCCAAGACGAAGTGACTCTTTTCGAAGCGATTCAAGCACACGTTGCCTCTCGTCAGGTCGTTCTGCAGGCTGTTCCTGGAGGGCTGGGGGCATTACGGGCTCTAGCTGTTTTCTTAGTCTGTACTTTCGGAAACCACATAATTTTTAACACACCGTTTGGGAGCTTTCCTGAAGAACTGCTATGGCTTCAGGCGGCGCACATAGTATTGTCCCACAACAGCACAGTCGTACACATATTTCTACGCAGGTAGCTTCGCACTTTCCTCACACGGTCGTAGCCACTCCCAGGGCTTTCAACTGCCATGAAACAATATCGTAAAATCATCGGACAGCCAGAAACTTATCCTTTTGCTGCCCACAGTGAGCAACACAACTCTTCGCAGGTTACAAAAAAAGGTCCTACGGTTCATCGTGCTTACGTCGCATTTGCAACGGTAGCCTTAGCCGCAGTACTTCTTCTTTCGCTCGCTGGATGCCAGACTCCGCCGCAACCGACTTACAACGGGGCCATGGTCCCGCCACCGCCAACCGGTGCGATCGGGCAGCCGGCTCCTTACGGTCCGGTTGGTGCGCCTCAAGTGTCATATGCTCAAACGCCAATGCCCGGCCCTGCCTCAACGTGGCAAGGCGCACCGCCAACCGGCTATCCACCACCCGCCGCTCCAGTACAACCAGGCACCCAGCCTCCTCCAGCAGCCGCAGGATCAACCTGGAACTGGTCACAAAGCCAGCCACCTGCGGGAGCGCCCCCAGCTGCTGGCCAACCACCGATAGCCCCATCGAATCCAGCAGCTGTACCGCCTCCCACGGCTCAACAGCCACCTCCGACATATAACGCGAATCCTGCCTATGGAGCACCTCCACCTGCCGGCTACCAGCAACCAGCCCCGGGACAACCACAACCATGGACAGGGCAGTACCCACAAGGCACCCCTCAGGCACCACAGCAACAAACAACCAATGGCAGCTGGTGGCCCTTCTCCGATCCCAATGCCGTTCCACCTGCTCGTGCAACTCCAGCATCGATGCCGAGATATTGAAAGCCTGAAAAACCGGTTCCTCTTTCTTCCAATCCGCCTTCTCGACCTTTTGTCTTCCGAGATGCGTATAAACAACGCCTCGTGGTCAAACATCACTCTTTTGCGGTCTATACGAGAACATTTGTCTCAACTGCAACTTGATCTCGAAAATGTGGGCACAATCACCTGCGGTCCCCTTGATCACGATGTTAAGATATGGACGAGGTGGGTTTTACAAATCGAATTGAGACGTGAAGTGGTCTGATGTTCTGGAACTGGCAACCAATACTCCCGCAGCGACTTCGCTCTTCTATTAATGCGTCAACGTACAGCACGGTTGATCGTATCGATAGCCTTGAAGAAAGCATGAAGGCTCTTGATGACACCCGTTTGCGTCGGCTTGGAAGATCTCTCTCCTACCGAGCAAGGGCGGGCGAACCAACCGATGAGCTGCTGATTGAAACCTTTGCCGCGACTCGTGAAGCTGGTCGCCGCACCCTTGGCATGCGACACTACGACGTTCAACTTCTTGCTGGAATTGCATTAGTGCATGGCTCAATTGTGGAAATGCAGACCGGTGAAGGAAAAACACTCGTCGCTACGCTCCCACTCATGCTGTACGCACTTGCCGGGCGCGGCGCTCATCTTGCAACAGTGAATGATTACCTCGCAAAACGTGATGCCGAGTGGATGCAGCCAATTTTTAAAGCACTCGGTTTGAGTGTAGGGATTGTTGAGTCTGAGATGGATTTCGAGGCACGTCGAAACGCCTACGCTAAAGATGTCACGTATGGCACTGCAAAAGAATTTGGTTTTGATTTCCTCAAAGACCGACTCATGCAGCGAGAACTGAAGGAAGGCCGCATTAATCTTGGTGCTACCCTCATGGGGGAAGCACGTTCCGGTGACTCAAAACTTCTACAACGGCCTTACTGGTTTGTCCTTGTGGACGAAGCAGACAATGTCTTGATTGACGAAGCAAGAACGCCACTCATCATTTCTTCGCCCGACGGAGAAATGGGAGAGCGAGAACAAAGAAAGGCAGCGCTGTTTCATTTCGCCTGCAAGTTGGCAGATACCATGGTTGAAGATGTGCATTACGAGTACGACCCACAAAAAAGGTCGGCCGAACTCCTCGGTGTTGGCCGCAGTAATGTACGGGCATCAATGCGACCTCGATTGGTCGACTCTGTAAGCATGCTCGAGCTCTACGACTCTGTTGAACTTGCTTTACGGGGCAAGATTGCTTTCATTCGAGATCGCCACTATGTCGTGCGAGATAAAAAAGATGAGCCTGGCCAGGAGATCGTTATCATCGATGAATTCACGGGACGTATCGCTGAAGGAAGATCATGGCGTGATGGACTGCATCAGGCAGTTGAAGCAAAAGAAGGGCTTGAAGTAAAAACGGGGCGTGGTGGCCACGCAGCTCGAATTACAATACAGGATCTGTTTGCACGTTGGCCCAACCTTGCTGGCATGACAGGAACCATTGCAACGAGTGCCGGTGAGATTGGTCGCACCTACGACGTTGGGATTGCTATCGTTCCAACCAATAGGCCTGCTATACGCCAACGACTCAAGCCTACAGTCTGCAAAAGCTATGATGAGAAGTTGCATGAAATCGTACGTGACATCAAAGATGTACACATCACGGGAAGGCCCATATTGGTTGGGACGCGATCAATTGATAAGTCTGAAGACCTTTCTAAGATTCTGACATCCGAAGGCCTCACGCATACTGTATTGAATGCGCGCAACGTCGCTTCAGAAGCTGAGATTGTTGCTGCGGCAGGTGGTCGCAACCAGATCACTGTCTCCACCAACATGGCGGGACGAGGTACTGATAT
>CAJXFK010000092.1 GCA_913052575.1 uncultured Planctomycetaceae bacterium | reverse complement strand
GAGCACCGCTTTCCTAAAGCGGGAGTCGCAGGTTCGAATCCTGCCGGGGGTACTTCGTTTTGCCTGTAGCACGGGTGAAACGCAATTCTCCACAAGATGTTGTGGGGATTTTGTGGGGAGATCGCAGAACTGTCACTCTGGCAGACAAAAACTTGTGTGGCAAACCATCTGAAACGTCTGAAATGTCAGTGTCGTTTTCACAGCTTGGAACAAATTGAATCCGTGGGGAGCGCGCCTGTGCACTTGGCTTTTCTCGGTTTTGCCCACTTATGCAGCACGTAATGTAGCTCGCGGCCCAATAAGATAATTTCGGAAAGATTGTCCCCGAAAATACATCCCTGACAGTATTCCCGAGAAAGCTTGAACCACTAGGTTTGAATTCACGTGACCACAGACTCTCACAAAGTATTTGAAATTCTTGCTCGTGAAAACTCACGAATGCTCATGGTCTATTTACGTAGTGTGGTTCGTGATCAGGCTACGGTAGACGATTTATTTCAGGAAACATTGGTCGTGGCCTGGCGACGTCTTGATGAGTGTGATCAGAGTCGGCCATTTGGGCCCTGGTTACGTGGAATTGCTCGTAGATTGGTATTGGCACACTACCGGAAAATAAAACAGTCACCAATTGTTTTGGATGACGCTGTCCTGGCTGCTCTTGAACGTCATTTTGAAAGAGTCAACCTTCTTGCTGGTGATACTTGGGATGAAAAGCTTAAATCCTTGCAGGAGTGTGTTGAAGCACTATCAGGGCATCACAAAACAATCATTCATGGTCGTTATCAGAATGGTTTGAAACTAAAAGTGCTTGCTCAGCAAATGGAAATTTCTTTTGAAGCGTGTAAAAAACGATTGCAAAGAGCCAGAGCGTTAGTGGCGGAATGTCTGAAGAGAAAGGGTGTCTTGAGTCGATCGGAGGAGGCTTCATGAAACCTCAAAACAACCCATTAACCAGTTGGATTGATGATGAACATACAGAAGCGCCAGATTCTCCAGCTCCGGTTGATGGCACAATTGCGAAGACTATTGCAGACGAACTATTTGTCCATGCCGTACTTGAAGATAGGGTTCAGCGAAATAATGAAAAAGAGACAACTAATCTTTACAGCGTACTCAATTTCATTTCGAAAGACGTTCCTGCTCCATTACGTTCTGCAAAACATCCGACTGGGTTCGCTCGTAACACTCAATTTGTCGTAGTGACATCGGCACTATCACTGACTATCGCGTTGCTTGTCATGTTTTACTTTGTTGTACCTTACCAAAAAGCGAATGCCGCTATGGCTTCGCTTCAGAAGGTTCTCAAAGCAACAAGTGAGCCGCTTGATAGAACGTATGTAATACGGCTACTGGAGGAATACTCACGGGAGAAAAAGCCTCAAAGACTTTCACTGGAGGCATGGAACGTCAGGTCAAGAGAGGATGTAGACGGTGCGCTTCTTTTTGTACGGGGTGTGGATCAGTTTGCGCTTCGTATGCCTCTTCGATCTGGTGGATTGAGAACGCTTGGGTGTGACGGTGAGACAAGTTGGGCATTTCGTGACAAAGGCCCGGTGCATATAAGTAACAATCTCAATAGATTTCGCGGTGCACTTCCGGGTCAGCAGCAGGACCTCCCTCTCATCAATATTTATGAACATGTCAATCAATTACAAAGTGGATATGACATAACTTTAGAAGAGTATGCAGGCTTTCTAGAAAGTGGTGTCACACTCGCAAAAATTAGCGGTGTACGGAATTCACGAGACGTTCGTGGGCCAAAGCAGATCGAGCTTTTCTTTGATTCAGATACCGGTGTGATTCACACGATTAGGCTTGATGGTTTACCTCGGGGGCGTGGGGGGCCAAAGAGTGTCCTCTTTGAATTGAAAGATCAGTCCGACCTGGGAAAAGCATTTTTTTCACATATTTCGCATCACGACGGTCAGAAAGAAATTCGAGAAGAGGGTTTGAGACAATGAAGGCAGAAGTGCTCACAATGTTTGTTGTTGTCTCGGTCTTGGGCTGCGTGCAGGCAAAAGTGGCACGGGCTCAGGACTCGCGAGTCGATCCTCTCGGTGTGGTTATTGATTCCAACAAAGATGGAATTATCGATGTAGGGGAATTAAGGGGTGCTCCTGTATCAATCCGGACATTAGATACAAATAACGATGGGGCTGTGTCACGTGATGAAGCATCTGGTCGGGAAAAGCAGAACCGTGGCGGTGGGAGTCGGCTTGGTGGCTACACAGTACCACCGCCCGCGAATAATGTTCCTGACCACCTTTTCAATATTATTGTTGGTCGTTTGACTGCCAGTACTGCAACGGTGCGGGTCTTATTTCACCAGAGAAGCACAGTCCTTATTCAGTATGGAGAGCGTTCGGGAAGCCTCGTTAGCAAAACGGGAAGCTACTCTCTTGAGCCGGGTGATCCAGTCGACTTTGTGCTCGAAGGTTTGACGGGGAATACACGTTATTTTTATAGGCTTGTCTACACAGTCAATGCCCAGCAACAGAAAAGTGACGAGTACACGTTTCATACCCAACGGGCAAAAGATACTTCATTTGTTTTCACAGTTCAGGCAGACTCGCATCTTGATGAGAATACAAGTGGTGAAGTCTATTTGCGAACACTTCATAACGCATGCGTTGATCAGCCTGATTTTCATTTTGGCTTGGGCGACACATTTATGACGGGCAAGTATGTCAGTCCAGAGTTATCACAGCCACAGTATCTTGCACAGCGGTATTATCTCGGCCAGTTATGCCATTCGGCGGCATTCTATTTTGCTCTTGGCAATCACGATGGGGAAGGTGGAAGTAAGGGGTCGAATGTGTGGGCAACCCAGACACGGAAAAAATACTTTCCCAATCCATATCCAAATACGTTCTTCACAGGAAACGATATCACCGAACCTGAAGTAGGGCTTCCAGAGAATTATTATGCATTTGAGTGGGGCAATGCGCAGTTTATTGTGCTCGATCCATTTCGGTATACAACGACGAAAACACGGGGTGGAAATTCAGGTAACTGGTGTTGGACACTCGGAGAGCGCCAGTATCAATGGCTCGCGCGCGCACTGAATCAATCGAGTGCAGAGTTACGGTTTATTTTTATCCATCATCTTGTTGGTGGAACTGACAGAAATCAACGAGGTGGCGCTGAGGCCGCACCATACTGGGAATGGGGTGGCAAAGGTGTTTCCGGTGATAATGAATTTGCCATCTATCGGGCTCAATGGGAGAAGCCAATTCATGACCTGCTCGTTGACAAGGGTGTCGATGTTGTCTTTCACGGGCACGATCACATGTTCATTCATCAGCAACTTGATGGCATTGTCTACCAGCTTGTTCCGCAGCCGGGGCATCCTCGGTCCGGGACAAAGAGTGCAAAAGAATATGGATATCTTTCCGGTGAGGTTCAGGGAAGTAGTGGCCACGTACGCGTGCGAGTGAGTGCTTCATCAGCACGTGTGGATTATGTCCGTGCCTACCTACCAGAAGCTAATGGAGGGAAAACCATGAACGGATCTGTGAGTTATTCGTATATGTTGCCGGTTAGAACGTTCTGAAGGAAGCAAAAAGTGATCGCAAGGGAGCAGAATATGGTGCTAAAAAACATACGGCTTGAGCGAAGTAAGGCGAACGGAATGATCGTGACGTTTATTCTTTGTGGATCTGTGATGAACTGCCGTCTTGCTGAAGCCCAGAAGCCGCAAATATCTACCGCAAAGCAGAAACAAGACGGTGGGCGAGACACAGGAGACCGCCAGCTTAAAAAGAGCGGTGGACAAAAAGGTGGTGGACAAAAAGGTGGTGGACAGGGCGGTGGTCTTTTCCGGCTGCTTGATATAAATCGTGACGACATGCTCTCTAAGACAGAGATTAACAATGCATTCAATGTGTTAAAGATGCTCGATGTAAACAGGAATGGAGTTTTGGATCCTCAAGAATTGGTAGTGCGTGGTGGTGGAAGTGGCAAAGGTGGTAAGAAAAAAAGAACGGTAGGTGAAAAATGAATGCGTATACATTTGCCCCGATATATGCAGCTGTCCTTTTCAGCGTCACTGGAACGTCATTAATGGCTGCTGAACAACCGAATATTCTTTTTATGATGTCGGACGATCAGGCCTGGAATGGCCTATCAGTGCCAATGCATCCTGCTATTCCATGGTCGAAAAGCTCGATTGTGGAAACACCAAATCTTGAAAAATTGGCAGCGCAAGGAATGAGGTTTTCAGCAGCATATGCTCCTGCTTCTGTGTGTTCACCCACCCGAATAAGTCTTCAGACCGGAAAGAGTCCTGCAGCATTGCACTGGACCAAAGCAGCGGGACCAGAAGCCGGTCACAAGCTCATTGAGCCGCGTAATGCAAGGGAAATTTCACAGAGTGAAACAACAATCGGGGAGCTTCTGCAAACCGCTGGTTATGTGACGGCGCACTATGGGAAGTGGCATATCAATGGTGGTGGTCCTGCCGCCAATGGGTATGACGAAGGTGACGGAGATATAGGGAATGAATATGCCCATCAGTATGCCGACCCGAATCCTGCTGATATCGTCGGTATGGCAAAACGGGCAGCCCTGTTTATGGAAAAGAGTCAAAAGAGTGGGAAGCCATTTTTCATTCAGATGTCGTGGCATGCTCTTCATGCCCCCCAGAATGCCATGAAGGAAACGCTTTCTAAGTATGCAAAAAAGATGGGAAGTAGTGTTGAGGAAAAGCGTGTTGGGAGTGCCGCAATCGCTGAAAACCTCGATGCCGGAGTTGGTTTTGTTCTGGATGCCATCGAATCGTTGGGTCTCACAGAATCGACGTATGTCATCTATATGTCTGATAACGGCAGCGGTGGTGGTGGTGGAAAACGAAGTGGCGAGAAGGGACGGCTATCAGGTGGTAAAGGGAGCGTATGGGAGGGTGGAATTCGCAGCCCCATGATCATCCGCGGTCCTGGGATACCGGCTAACTCCTGGTGTCATGAACGAGTTGTTGGATATGACCTGTACCCAACGTATTGCCAATGGGCTGGTGTGCCTATGAACAGACTTCCTAAAGGGCTAGAAGGTGGCAGCCTCGTAAGTTTGCTTGATGACGGTCGAGGAACGGTGCACCGGGTGCGTGATGCTATGGTCTTTCACTTTCCGCATTATCAAAGTGGTGATGGACCTCATACAGCCATATTTCTTGATGAATACAAGTTAATGAAATTCTATGAGAGTGGACGGTATGCCCTATTCGACATTAGTCAGGATATTGCAGAACAGAGGGATCTTGCCGAACAGATGCCAGGGAAAGTCAGAGTTCTCGATCAATTGTTGATGCAATATCTCAGCACGGTGAATGCACAGATGGCTGTTCCGAATCCTGATTATGACCCAATGAAAGAGCCATCAGACCGAAAGGGTAAAGGAGGGAATAAAATGAAAATAAAGTCTACGAAAAAGGCTGGGAAAAAGGCTGGGAAAGGAAGGGCCTGATGCGAGGGTTTGTAGTTGTAAGCCTGTTGCTGATGACCCAGTCAAATCTGTGCTTGGGTGAAGCTCGAGCCGTTTCACAAGAGAGTGCCGGTCAGCGTGTTGGTGCTATGACGAAGCACACAGTTGAAAAAAAGGTAACAGAAGGGTTTTTGTTTGTTGAGGACCGCTATGTTAGTTTGCCTTACCGTGTCGGGTTTGATGAAAACAATGTATTCATAAATGATATTCCATTAGATAGCGTAGTTCTAAAAAATCTTGTAACTGAAAAATCTCTTCAGAATGGTCGATGGTTACAGCAAGGCTTTCGACGTTTGTATCTCCATCTCACAACTGGAGGCACTCTCGTGCTCTATGGTGATGCCCCAGTTCTCTTGCTTGCCAACACGGAGAGTTCGGATTTACTCAAGACTTTGATTAATAATGGTGCTCTGGAGTCATTGGCAAATACTGGCCTGGCAGGCGACATACAATTACCCGGTGAGAGATCGTATTGGAAAAGGTTCGCTGACGGCTTTGAGTGTCCTCAGGAATTGCGTGTTCGAGTAGGTGAAGTTCTGGAAAAGGAGCGGGCTGTTGAAGAACGTAACCTAGCAGAGATTGCTGCCAGGAAACTTCTGAGTTCAAGTTCTTACCTTTTAACTATTTTTGGCATGCTTCTTGTGGTGATCGCGTTTGGGAACCTACTTTCGAACGAGGCACCGCTTGATATTCAGTCTTCAGAGTCTCCCGTAATGGATCGGCGTGTCAAAATATTTCTCATGCTTATAGCAGCCTTTTCTGTTCTAGACCTCATTTGGACACTGCTCGCAAGCCGTGCGAATGCGTTGACAGAACTCAACCCAATCGGATCGCAGCTAATTCATAATCCGATTGGATTGCTAGCTTTTAAAACCCTTGTCACGGTGGGTGTTATTGGGATTCTGTTTGTCTTGCGGGGTCACAGAGTTGCACAGCGCGGTGCATGGTGGGCCTGTCTTATCTGTACGCTTGTGACCGTTCGCTGGCTGACCTTTAATTCAATGTTCGCGTAGTTCAAGAAGGGGCGCGAAACTTAAATTCCAGAGGACTGAACTATGAGATACTTAGTATTTACATTCATTACATCCATGCCGGTGTTATTCCCATGCATCATGCTTTCAGAAGAGCCTATCCGGAAGCCGAGAATGGATGACACGATCAGGGCGAATATATACGCAGATAATGCCTTCAGGCTTTATGTAAATGGAGAACTCGTAGCGGTGGATTCAATTCAGTTTGTGCCGCATAACGTCGTGTCTGTTGATATTCTGCCTGCATATCCAATGACGATTGCTGTGATGGGTATCGATAACGCAGATTCGTTAACGGGGATGGAATATGCAAATACAAACATTGGAGACGGTGGGTTCATACTGAAATTCGGTGACGGTACTGTTACTAGTTCAAATTGGAAAGTGAAAGTAATTTCTTCAGGTCCACTCAATGGTGATAGCAGCAATCCGCGCGTTGTGAATAATTCTTTGCCCGAAGACTGGTATACAGTCGATTTTGTAGATCGTGACTGGGGCAACGCGAGAGAGTTTTCTGAAGAGGAAGTTGGTCCAAAAGAACCGTTCTTCGAGCATGATTTTGAAGGAGCCAAATTCATTTGGTCAGATGACATACGGCTCGACAACATTGTCCTCTTTCGCACCGTAGTACCCTCACCTCCAGACGGTAGAGAACGACCAGACTTCCGCGGGCTTAACGATGTTGTTCCCCAGCAGGGCGGGGGGCGTTCGCGGGTCAGAGGCAGTCGAGAGAAACAGAAAATCCGGTCAAGAAAGTAGTGCCTGTCCACATAAACCTGTCCATATAAAAAGAATCCTGTATCCGAAGGTGGTGTCATGAATAACTCGTTTTCATATGTCATGCTTTCTGCATTAGCTGTGTGTAGTTTGTTGCAGCCAAGCACTGCGCACGAAGGGCATGTACACTCGTCGTCTTCGAAAACTCACCAGAAGATAGAGCATCTTAATACAGCACCTCAGGCGATGCACTTCGTCACACAGAAAGCAACAGCAGAGGGAACCAAGCCAAAGCTTGCCAGTTTGTTTTCTACCTTTGGCCACAAGGTGAATGTACGTTTTGACAGTGAGTTTCTGTATGTTGATTCAGATGGAATGCCTGAACATCCAATGATGACTGGTATCAGAGCCTGGCAACAACAGGTTCCCTTGCCTCAGCCGTACACTGGAGGTAACGCGTGGAGAATTCCGTTACATCCGGTTCGTGCGAAGGTTCCTATGTTGACAAAGAGCCATTTTTTTAGAGGTGCAATAGCTTTGGCAGTCAACGGTGTTCCCATATTCAACCCCATCAAGAACGACGGCAAAACAGATACCCTACTTGCAGGTGAACTTGATCAATGGGGTGGGCATTGTGGTCGAGCAGATGATTATCACTACCACATAGCCCCTGTGCACCTTGAAAAGTTCGTCGGTGCAGGGAATCCCATTGCCGTCGCACTTGATGGATATCCAATTTACGGATTCCATGAGAAAGATGGAAAACAGCCTACGAACCTTGATGAGTTAAATGGTCATGAGGGACCGGACGGAACGTATCACTATCATGCGACGAAGACATTTCCTTATCTGAACGGTGGGTTTTATGGCGAGGTGGTCGAACGTGATGGGCAGGTTGATCCACAACCACGAGCTCAGGGAGTACGGCCACACCTTCCCGGTTTAAAAGGTGCCACCATTGTTGGCTTTGAGAAGCAACGTGCGAATAGCTATACCGTCAAGTACGAAGTGTTTGGCAAGCCCCGGTCCGTGCGATACAGCATCGGAGACAACGGGACGGTTACTTTTGCCTTTGTCTCAGAGCAGGGAACGACGACAGAGACCTATTCGGCTCGTCGGCGAAGTGAGGGTGGTGGGCGTTATGGTACGGAGGCTACTCCCACTAATAAACAGCGAGGTGACAAAAAGCAAGAAGAAAGATGGACGAGTAATGATCCAATAAGTATGGCGTTAGATGTAAATGGAGATGGCAAGATAGATGGTAGCGAACTTCGTCGAATCGGTGTGGTGTTGAGAGAGTTTGATAGTGATCGCGATGGGCTCATTGCAGTCGATGAAATACGAAAATCAGAGCATGTGGACAATGAACCTCAAGGAGGTGGTGGTGTTCGTGGGCCACAGTCTGATAACGGACCCCGGCAGCCGTGGATTCTGGTTCATGCCACAGAAATTGACCTCGATAAAAACGGAATGATCAGCCGTAATGAACTTGTTGGAGAAGCAGTACATGCGTTCAAGGGGTACGATAAAAACAATGACGGACAGCTCAACGATGGGGAGTTGGGGGTGCGTGGTGGATCACGGAGCGCGATGGGCGGTTTTATCAAAGGGCACGCGAAAGAAATCGATCGCGATGGGGATGGAGTGGTCAGCCGCGATGAGGTAGTCAACAACGCTGAGCGTATGTTTTCAAAAATCGATGACAATTCAGATGATGTCATCACTCCAGAAGAATTGGAAGCCAGCCGCCGGCAGTAAATAGTGGGGAAGACGACTTTAGAAGAATGTTTGCGCAGACTCAAAAAGAATCGGATGGGGCAACCAAGCCCATTCGGTAAAGTTCATTTGCGAGTGCATGGCGAGCATTATCAACTGCGACAGCCCGGTGGCGTATAGCTGATGGGAAACTACGATGCTGGAACATGTGTTCAAGCTCTTCTATTTCATTCTCATAATCTTTGGAAAGTTTGAGAATAATTCAGGAACACTCCATTTCCGGAGGTAGATGCCGACGATAAGCCTTTTATTCCAGAATAAATACTTACTCACTAAACGACGTTTCCAGAAATATGCCGTATACCCGGGCGATTTTCGTGCCACAAAATCGAAAACGCCGCGAAGTTAAAACCCAACCTCTCTATATTCTATATATAGAGAAAATATTGAGAGTGATTCTGGTGGAGCGACGATCTGAATCCCTGTTAGAAATCAAACTGTGACGTTGTAAAAAAAGTTGTGGGTATTTTGTGGGGCCATAGTGGGCGGAGTCAGGCCAAAATTTCAAACTTGTTATCTATAACGAGTGAAACAACGATTCGCCTTTTGTTGCCCACTGTTGCCCACTAAACTTTTCTCCGTGTTTTTCACCATGCGACTCCTGCCGGGGGTACTTCTTTTTCCACACTTATAGGCGTTTTTTGCCAAAAGCACACATGTGTGTGCAATCTGTGTGCAAACGTGTTTTATTTCAACGCCTAACAGTTCACTGAAATACTATTCACTCTTTTTTTAAATAGAGAATAGCGAGAAACGCACTCTATATAAGTGGCACAATTCGTGTCACGTTGAGACTCCCTCATCTGGGGTGTATATTACTTCTCGTCTTAAGGAGGTGATTATATGGAAACTCTCAAAATGAAACGTGGCTTCACACTAATTGAATTGTTGGTTGTTATTGCGATCATTGGTGTTCTTGTCGGACTGCTTCTCCCAGCAGTGCAGCAGGCAAGAGAAGCTGCACGGAGAATGGGATGCGCAAACAATCTGAAGCAGATTGGTCTTGCAGCAGCGCAATACCATAGTGCACGAAAGCATTTTCCTCCTGGCTATATTGGTCATCCAAGAACTCCTCTTTCCTGTTGGGGAGTAGGTTCTTTTATTCTTCCATTTATGGATCAACTACCACTACATAATCAGATATTTCAAGAGGGTGAGCCTTCACCAAATGATCCAGAACCCGTAGGAATGCCGACCTTACAGGAAATACCAGAACTTGGCAGCTCTATTCCAATCTATGAATGCCCTTCGAGCTTAATGCGTGGTCAAAATCCATTTTTTGAAAATTATGGAATGACGAACTACTTACCTAATAGACTCATCACACGCCACGAATTAATCAAAGAAAACAATAATCGGCTCGTTTCAATCAAAATGATCACCGATGGAACAACCAACACGTTTCTTTGGTCAGAGCGAAGTGGTGACAAGCTAGGAACAGATGAACACGCTGGAATTTGGGCAGGCCTTCCCTGGCCTCATATGAAACGAAAAACAAACGCATCTGTCCATGGAGCTGGCCGCTGGCCGCCGAACACTCGGACCAACATTACTGAAGGTATTGGTGGTGATCTTGACCCGAACAGGCGACACGCATGGTCGAGTAGCCACCCGGGGGGAATCCAGGTTGTTATGTGCGATGGAAGCACTCACTTTATTCTCGATAGCGTTGAGAGCGCTACGACTTATCCGGCACCAGACTCACAACTTGGGCGTGTATTTCAAAATCTTTATATACCTGATGATGGATTCCCAAATCATCTTTAAAATGTCGATCTTTTAAGAAAGTTATCTGATGAATTGGCTTGTCAGACGTAAGGATGCTGATATCGGTACGTTCAGTACAGACGAATTATTCGCAGCGTGCCAAGATGGAAAAGTTCTGCCCTCTGATCGCGTTGCTGCTGCAGAGGTAGGCCCATGGCGTTCCGTTGGTGGCTTACTTCGTGATATGGGTAGTGCCAAACCTCAAAAGGAAGAAACAATTGATGAGGACAATGCACTCACAGATCTAGCAGCAAGCAGCATTGCCAACGCCCCGGATTCATCACTCGACTTTTCCGATCATGGCATTCATTCAAATGACGCTACTGGACTTGAAGATAACGCCATTGTTGCTGCTCCAGTGACACTCAACAATTCGGCAGATCTCGATAATCCGCCGGTGAAAAAAAATTGGTGGTTAGTGGGCGTTATCGTTGCTGTAACTTTTCTTGTGGCAAACTACTTCGGTACAAGTGTGATTGTTTTTTTGTTTGGTAACCCTTCTGGACCACCTCGATATGAGTTCAGTGGAAACATTCAGTTTCAGGGAAAAAAGATTCCGCAGGGTGTAATATCATTTTCGGGTGAAGCTAGTGGTCGTCGGTACTCGGGACATGCTGGAATTATTAATGGCCGGTTTGATACACGATTGGATGGAAGAGGACACGTTGGGGGACCGCAGGAAATTATTGTTACGGCGTTTCAACAGGCAGCAACCGCTGCAATGGATGAAGAAGCGGATATTAATATTCTCTTTAACCCTATCGAATGGACGGAAGATTTCCCTGAATCCAACATTAATCTCAATATCAAACTTCCAAACGGGGTGCGATAATAATTGTCAACATAAGAATTCGGCATACTATCTCGGCCACAAAAGAGATAGAGTCTTTCCGGACACTACTTATCATCTTCTGTAAAATAAGGATCACAGCCAACTTTGGTGAACACATTAAAGAAGCAAACTATTGGGGGCTGTCTCAAAAAAACGCTAACTGTACCGGGATGAGCAATTGAGCCGCGAACAACAGCTACAGCTGAAAGAACAACGCCGTAAGATTGAAGAAAAAGATACTCGTAAGTCAGCCCCACCTGCACGACCCTTTGACTAACGAGTAATTCAAGAATCATATCTTAGTTTCTATCCTTGATTATTTATTTACTCTCTCAATAGTCTTCCGAGAGATGTCTTAGCCACCAGCGATTTTTGTGCCGCGATGGGGCGAAAACGCCGCGAAGATAAAACCCCACACGACACCTTTTGAAACACGACACTTTTTACGACATGTCAAAACGTATCATCCGGGTTCAACTTCTGGCAGAAATCTAGAAAACGTGCTTTATATAATAAGAAAACCCCAAAAGTATGATAACTCTGGGGTTCTCTGAAATCGTCTAGTAGGCC
>CAJXFK010000091.1 GCA_913052575.1 uncultured Planctomycetaceae bacterium | reverse complement strand
ATAAATGAGTTTCCACGACGTAGGCAGGCTTGAAGGACGTCCCGTAATGCTGCCAGATTGGACATTGTAGAGTGACGCACCGGTCAAGTCCGCCCCGTTCAGGTTCGCCCCGTTCAGGTTCGCGTTGGTCAGGTCTGCACCGGTCAGGTCTGCATCGGTTAGGTCCGCATCGGTCAGGGTCACGACCCCCGTTTTCACAGAAGGCTGAAGATTCGGCCCGTCATAATCCAAGACGTTACCCGACGTATCCAGAATTGGATCCACAACTGTTCCGTCAATTTTTTGATATGAACCTGTCGACACCGTCACCGTTGTTGCTTCACCTGCACTCTCCGCACTATTGGCGGTAACGGTTACAGAATAGGAGGCTGGGCTTGCTGCCTTGGTGAAGGTATGGCTTAGTTGGGTTGATGGTACGATCGTTGTTGGGTTTTGGTGTATACGGTAATTCGTCACCGCTGCACCACTTGTCGGTGCATCCCATGTCACCTGTACTTCATCACCAACAATATCTATCTCTAGATTCTCCACAGCACCCGGCAGGTTGACGCCCTCTGGTGCCGTTGTCTCTGAACCATCATCCCAGCCAATGATCCCAAATGCTCTTTGTGTTACCCCGTCTGTGGACTTTGGTATCCAACGAACCTGATCACCTTCTTGAATCACGCGGAGTCGCATGAGACGAATCAGCTCACTTGGATGACTCGTTGTCACGGGTGCCGATACATCCACCCATTGATTGCCGGCTGTATCCCACTTCTCAACAGTTGAACCAGCGGCAACACTCGTAACGACAAAACTGTTGGTGTCCTGTCCAATCAATTCCGACTTCCCAAATACAATTGGTGTGGGTCCCACAAGTGATTCATCAATGTAGACTTCACGCACAGCTTCAAGCTGTGGTCTGACACCAGATGCATCTAAGGCGATGCGTTGTTCCAAAGACTCCAGTGAAAGTGTCTTTGTGCGTTTGTTCAAAGTACGCTTGTTTAAAGTAAGGCGGCTGGTGTTGGTTGAACGGTTGAACAGAGTCTTGAGAAAGTACATTGGTTGTTACTCATATAAGGTTCCGCCTTTATATAGTGATGAAATTAAAGGTACCTTTGTTTTGCGGAGAAGGCCAGAAATTATCCAGGCGGCCGTTTAGGTCTTGAAAACAAGGGCTTCGCGAAGCCTCCGGTCGCGGTTTCCCAGTCTGACTCATTGAGTGAGCACGATTTAGCGATTTTTTATGGCGGATACCAGCATTATATGTAGATAGAGCTCGCAAGCGACGCAGTAGTCACTGGATTATCATTTTCCCATTTGGCTTTTCGTTTGGCCACGGCACGTCAACACTGAGTCTGTGTTGCGATATAGCATAGCCTTACCAATGACACAGCCGATGAACAATAATGAATAGAGGTGGAGACGCTGTCACAAAAAAAATGGCCCATGCGCTGACGCCGAAACAGTAGTTGCCTGTGATTTATGGCGAGGGGGTCGGTATGTGTGAAGGCGAGGCAATGAACGATGCGCTGTGTTGAAGGACGCACTGTGCTGAAGGATGCACTGTGCTGAAGGACGCATTGTGCTGAAGGACGCATTGCAACGCTGCTTGCAGTGGCGGCTCACTTGTGCCCGCTTGTGTACCTGGTAACCAAGCGGAACGATCGATTTACTTCACGGGTGCAATGAGCTACGATTTTTGATATCCCACGTTTAAGGCAGTTTTGTATTTGTCTGAATATTCTGCCGAGTGTCTCAGCTTTCTGAGGCAGGTAGAGGAATCGCACATTGGAAAACCTTCAGTTATACAGAAATGATCCCCAACAGCTTTATGCGCAACTCGCTCGCTTGCTTCATTCAGCGACCGGCAGTGAACTGTCCAACCCGACTTCTGCTGAAGTAGAAAATTTTCCCAAGCGGTATTTTCGAGGAGGTCGATCTCAGGCGATCGCTCAGCTTGAGACGCTTGATCCTGTCCGATATGGCTCCACAAGAAATTTTGTGTCGGGAGCAGTGACACGATTGTCCCCATGGCTACGTCACGGAGTTTTATCTCTGGCAGAGGTTCGGGATGTAGCGCTCTCTAAGGTTGAGCATGCGTCGCAAGCTGAAAAGCTGGTTTCTGAATTAGGCTGGCGAGATTATTGGCAGCGGGTTCGGGAAGCTCGGCCTGAAGGCGTTTGGCAAGAATTAGAAACTCCCGCAGCGGAGCCTCGAGGAGAAGTGATTGATTATCTTCCCGAGGATATTGCGAATGGGGAAACCGGACTAGCATGTGTCGATGCGTTCTGTAAAAAACTTGTGCGGGATGGTTGGCTTCACAATCACGAGCGCATGTGGCTTGCCTCGTGGCTTGTCCATACCCGAAAAGTCTCATGGAAGGTCGGTGCTGCGTGGTTTCTAAAGCATCTGCTTGATGCCGATCCCGCGAGTAATAATTTTTCGTGGCAATGGGTTGCCGGAGTATTTTCGAGCAAGCCGTATATATTTAATCGCAATAATCTGGAACGGTTTACCAACGGAGTTCATTGTGAGGTGTGTCCTGTTTTAGGACACTGTGATTTTGAAGGAACATACGAAGAGCTTAACGAGAGCTTGTTCGTACGTACCTATGGTGAAAGAAGTGAGAAACTGACGATACCACCAGTCATTTCATATGACACCCGTGATGTCCCCGATGAATCACTCGTGTGGATTACGCAAGATTCACTCTCGACACAGTCCCCTGCCCTGCTGAGAGCTCCTGCGTCCCCTACCGTTTTTATTTTTGACCCACACGTGTTGTCTGAAGAACTTCCATCCTTCAAACGAATTGCGTTTATTTGTGAATGCTTTGCAGATTTCCAAGACCTTGAAGTGTGGTTTGGGGATTCTGCGTCGGTCTTGCAAGAGAGAGCTCAGGCATACACTGTCAATGCAGTCAGTGTTGCCAAGACATCGTGTCCAGCAGTGCGTCACGTTGCCGAAACGCTATCAGTGACACTCCCCGTTTTTGCGATCGATTGGCCGCCATTTTGTGATCCCAGCAGGGTGAAAGATCTTGGCAGGTTTTCAAGGTATTGGAATAAAGTCTCTAAAACGGCGATGAAGCCCACAGCTTCAGTCTGATCGTATCTAAAGAAGTCCAAGTGCCTCAACCCACTGGCAGAGTCTCAATGCTTTTTCTTCATCGTCTGCAAATGATAAGAAGCCTACTGGCATGCCGGCACTGCGGAGTAGTTGTTCACTTTTTTCGAATGGTTGCTGTATCTCTGCGTTTGTGTCCTCTTTATTTGCTGTGCCGAAAAGTACCCAACGGAAGCGTTCTGGTGAAGCTTCTTGAATTTTTGATCTTCTCGGTATGTCGGCGTCAATAAGACATACGCCTCGCACAATTGTCTCGAACCGGTTGGCTCCGAGCCAGGCAAATGTCCCCCCTGCCCTGAAGCCAGCGAAACCTATTCTGGTAGGATCAATCTCATACCGCTGCGAGAGAACATTCATTGTTTTCCCCACTCGTTCTAAGTCTGCTTGTCGCCAGGTGTTTGAGTCTGAAGAAGGGAGTATGACAACAGCAACACCGTGCCGGGTAACAGCTTCCCGCCAGCTGGCTGCCCAAGCAGTTACAGCATTTTCTGAAAGAGCTCCAGATGGCTCATCAAAAAATACAAGTACACCCAAAGGTGGCCCTTCCTGCTGGTCTGGAACGATTGCCCATGACGTCTCTGCAACTTCAGGGATTTCAAGCTTTACGATTGCTGTTGGTGGGGTATTGCCAGGTATTGGTGTAGCAGCAGGAGTATCTTTGAAAGGTGTTCCCGGTAAAGGTGTTTCCGGAAATGGGGCTGTCGTCATGGAAAAATCCTGGAACATTTCCTCGCGACGAACTTTGAGAACAACGTCAGTGTTGCCCGTGAGTCCACCAAGAAAACCAGCAAGTTGATTTGAAGATGCAAGAGGCCGAAAAGGAAGGCTGTCTGCATTGGCGGCCCCGGTGACGGCAACAGCTGTAATGGTGTCTTGAGGCTGGAGCCCAGCTTTTTCAGCCGGACTGTCCGGCCAAATCGAGTGAATCATAACGCCACTGTTTTGAGCTTTTTTGTTTTTCGCCTTCAATGTTTGGCGTGCTGGAATAATGCCGAGCATTGACCGCTTCCATGGTGGAAGTGTGTCAGTAAGAACAGCCTGTATTGTCTGTGGTGTTTTTTCGCCTTCATGTCGAAGGATTATCTTGATTGAGTCACCTGCAAGCTTTGGTGTTAACGCATGTCGAATATCTGCGATGCGTTGAATAGTTTGACCATCGATACTGATGATTTGATCACCACTTTGTATTCCTGACTTCGCTGCAGGAGAGTCGGCTCGCACTATTTCGATAACAGGGCGTCCATTGATAGGGTCGGTGGTGGAATATCCAATGCCGAGAAGCCCAGGCCTGAGCGTTTCACCTTTTTTTAAACGAGGTAACAGAGGTACTATGTCATGCATGGGTACGGCAAAGCCGACGCCCGAGTCGTACAACTCAGTTCCCGTTTCCATGCCTGCGGCCTCAGCTGGCAGTGGTGCGATAATGCCTAGAACATGACCCTGAATATCAAGTAGGGGCCCACCGTAATTCACTGGTGATATAGCCGCATCGGTTTGGATAGCCCTGCTCCAGCATCGGTCGACTGCTGAAACAATGCCGATGGCCACACTCGGTTCGTAAGGATCCCACACTCGGCCGATAGCGAGCGCCCATTCTCCTTGTTGGATAGGTTTTTGAGTAGCAAACTGAGGTTCGGCAAGCGGTGTTTTTGGATTGCACTTGAGCAATACAAGTCGCCGATTGAGATCACGGCCTACCACTCGACCAACGAGTCGTTCGAGCGGTTGTTTTGGTGTTTTCGTTGTTTGTTGGCCCGGCGGAAGAGTTATGACAACTTCTTTGATATCAGGAGGAACAGCGAATTCAGTTGTAAGAATCCAGCCTTCAGATCCAACAACAAGACCACTTGATGGCCCTGCTGTCGGTGTTGCTTCTCGTCCGCCTTGGAGAGCAGCAATGGAGAGGCCGCTCGCTTCTATTCGAACGACAGATTGCGCAATTGTGCGTACGGCAGTCTGAAACGCTATTTGTTCAGCGAGTGCTGGTTCCGGTTGTTCCGGCGGTTCGGCAAGAGTAGTACAGTGAAAATTCAGTGAGGCAACACAAAGCAGCCACACTGTAAGACTGAAACAGTACGAGGGCACACATCCCAGGGTTCTGTTCATTCCACTGCTCCATTCATTCCACTGCTCCATTCGTTCCAGTGCTGCATTCATTCCGTCACCTCTCCCTCGTGGGTTCAGCAATGGCGGGAATCACTCCGAGGTCTACGAAGACAATATTTCCATCTCGTATAATGCTTAGTTGGATTGGGTCGCCAGGAATCAGGCGGGAAAGTTCCTGGCGAAGCCCTCGCTGTGATGTGACGGTACGGTTTCCAACAGCAACAACGAGATCATCAGTCTGTAAGCCAGAAGCTGCAGCGAGCGTGTCTCGTGTCACGGCTTCCACGAACGGTGGCGTAAGGTCGAGTAGATCAGGAACAAGTATGAAGCCAAGTGACTGAAGGTCAAAGTCGAGGGATTGTGTTTGGTCAGCCAGCGATTGGTCAGTCTGTCCACTGAGAATCATTTCAAGACCGAGCGCAAGTTCGTTCGCTGGCATTGCGTAACTCAGCCACGTTCCGTTTTGGGCGGATCGTAGCTCTTTTCCGAGCATACCAATGAAAAGTCCCTGCCACGTCACGAGGCAGCCACCAGGCGAACCAGGGTTATTTGTCGTGCAGTCGAGTATGTATACATCTCCACGGTAGGCAGCTTCATGAGAACCGCGACGGGCGCGAAGTGGAACTTGAGCTGCGATCACGCCATGCTGAACGCTCACTCGCTCGTCGCCGACTGCGACACCAAAAAGGTTTGATAACGCCAGTACGCGTGTGCCAACGACTTGCCGAGGAGAGTCAGCAGAGAGTTTGAAATGGGGAAGGTCATCGCCATCTATTTTGAGGACTGCTAACTCCCGGCGTAGGTCAACGCCAACGAGGGTTGCTGTGTAGCGGCGACCGTCGTCGAGAACACAATCAATCGCCTCAGAGTCGATTGCTGTACTCAGCACGGTAATAATATGTCCTGACGAAGAGACGAGTATCCCTGTCTGGTACGACTCCAGACCCCGGATTCCCCCTGCTCCATAAATTTTCGTGACACGACTTGCAGCATCGACGCTTACCGAAGTGACATCGCCGCCTCTCACTGAGGCCGAACAAAGAGTAAGTGCTACAACAACCATCGCGACCAAGAATTCAAGTGATCTTGAGCGACTGCACGTGTTACGCAGGGTTGTAGTAGCCATTGGGTTTCCTAAGATTCCACATCAAAAAGGAATGTAGCGAATCGACCACCGTCGTAGGTCACGGTCAAGTGGGTTGGCTGCCAGTATGGGCCGCGCTCACCGAGTCCCTTGAAATAAAGATCACACGACGTAGAGGAACTGCCAAGGAAAAAAGTTACTTGTACAACGTTACCGAATGTATCAACAAAAAACCTCGCACGGCAGTTGCTCGTTGTCAGTTCAAGAACATCGGCTAACTGATTTGTGGTCGTGGAATAAAGAGGCTGTTGGCCCCAGTATGTTATTCTTCCGTCAATGTTTTCTGGCCCTTTAAGCAGTAGTCGTCGCCACATAGTGAGTGCAGCGAGCATGCCGCCAGAGCCTGGAGGGCTTGCATCGAACCCGGCTTCAGCAGCGAGGCCCGCGTCGGCAACAGCTTGTTCCCAACGAGATATTCCGGTCGGCAGAGAAATTTTTGCAGACTGGTCATCGAGTTCAATTTCAAATGAGCCACCGGCTTCGAGACGTCCTTGGTATCTCCACGTGCTTTCCTGGTTTTCTAATGAAAGGGTTTGTTGCTCAAGAGCCTGTTGAACTCGTTCCAGCTCAACACGGTTGAAGAAAAAGTTCGTATAGCCAAAACGACGTTCATAGAATTTTTGAATCGTTTCCGGAAGGTCTTTGAGGTCAGGGGCTAATGGGTTTGGCTTCGATTTTTCACCAGGTTTGTTCTGTGCAGAAGGTTTTCCGCGGCGACCGGCCATGAGTTCATTGAGCATTGCAGGTGTATGTACGCCTGCGAGTTCGACAAATATTTCAGTCGGTCGTCCCTCACGACGATAGACAACGGGGATCCGCCAGCCAGCGGGAAGAGTCCCCAGAATATTTTTGAAACTATTCACGCTACGGACACTTTTTCCGGCAAGTTCAATGATTTCGTCATCGATCCGAAGTCCTTTTCTCCACGTGTCTGAAGATTCTAGAATGTCAGAGACAACAACACGTCCATCAGCACTCGTTGCGACTGTTGCGGCAAGCGTTGCATGGTCTGCAAGATGACCCCCCTTGAGTATCCCAAGGAAGTTCCGCACTTGATTCGCAGAAATGGCGTACCCTGCCCCAACGTTTATTCTTCCACGTTTCTCAAATGAGGCACGTCCATTAATTCCAATAAGATCTCCGCGTGCATTAAAAAGCCCTCCTCCTGAATTGCCAGGGTTGATGGCAGCGTCAACCTGGAGGCAGTCAGCATATTCCAGGAGAGTGCCAGCCGGGAATTGGTAGCGGTGTACTCCCGAAACGATACCAGCGCTCACTGACGGTTGGAGATCTGTTGCTAGTAAGAATGGGTTCCCAATGGTGTAGCACGTGTCACCCACAGAAACCGTATCGCTGTCAGCTATAAAAGCATAAGGGAAGGTTTCTTTGCCAAGCAGTTTGATAACCGCTAGGTCACCTGTGGGATCAAGTCCAACGAGCACGGCATCATAGATGTGGCCATCATTCAGGCCACATCGCATGGCAATTCCTGCTGGCTGAACAACATGAAAGTTTGTAAGGGCGTAGCCATCAGGGCTAATAAGTACACCAGAACCACCTCCAGAACTACCAGCAAAAATTGAAACTGAGGTTTTTGCAGCAGTTTCAATTGTGCGGATGCGTTCTTGTTGAGCTGCCAAGACCTGTGTGAAACTATCATCGTTAGCGAAGATCCTGCCAGGTTGTTGGATTGCGAGAAGTGCTATCAACATTACTGGTAACATCGCTGGCAAAATCACTGGAGTGAATATTGCTGGAGTACTACGGACTGTTCTCCTTGTGCTGTGCGTGCTTCGTGGTTGTCGCATGGTCTATTATCGCTCGATTCTTGGTTTTTCGATTTGAATCGGCCCGCTCAATAGAGAAACAGATGTTTTTTCATTTACCGCATGGAGGGGTTTTTTAAGGAAGTCAATAATTATTTTCAGTTGCCTTCCGCCGGTAAGAGGGAGGTCAACAGCAAGTGGGCCGTCGCTCTTGCCTGCCTTTACGGAAGCACCAATGACCCCTTGGAATACTTCGGTGTTGTCAACTTGAATCACAACGACAGTCGGTGATGTAGAATTCTTAGCTGGAGAAAAGCTGGCTTGGAAGCGTCTCGAGTCAGCAGGAATGCTCCAGGTGATTTCAGTCCGTGGGTGTGTGAGAAGTGCCGGAATGGATCTGTCTTGATCGTCGCCATCGATTATCGTGATCCTTCGTGGGGCGAAGTACTCGAGAAGTGTTGGATCTTTTGCCAATCCGCCAAAGTAGGGGTCGGTTTGCGAGTTTGCAGGGGTCCGACGAGTCAGGTCAATAAGCCGTCCGAAGGAATAGTCGATCGATGACAGCGCATCTGCTGGAAAGCAGGTCGTGAAATCCTCTTTTGTTGAGGCAATTGTAATGTCCCAGCATCGTCGAGTTTCGTTCCAGCTAATTTGACGGCACCTGATTGTGCCCCGGGGCGATGTTAAAAGAATCTCCTGAGGCTTAGGCTCGGTCTCTTCTCCGGGCCTCTTGCCTGGCTGAAGCCAACAAATACCGGCTATTTTATTTCGTGATACGGGTATTGTTTCACCATCGAGCAGCACAATGATATCTTCTTGTGTGACCTCAGTAATTGCGCATTCGATGAACTGCCAAGCGTCATCACGTTTTACGACAACGATGTCCGCGACTGGGTTTTCGGGAAGCTCTTCCAACCATCCGCCTGCATTGAGAACACCTGGTTTTGTTTTTTGGAGACCGATCCAGTGAATTGAGTTTCTTGGTAGTTCAAGCACACTTTTCTCAATCGTAAGAAAAGCTTTCGAATCATTCGTTGAGATGGCATCGACTAAAAGAAGTGAGCCATTCAGAAGGCCAATCAGAAAGCCTTCAGATGCAGCAGAACGTGACGCGAGGGCTATCTCTCGAATTAAAGGAACGCTGACATCTCTTTGGATTGCAGGGACTGTGGCATCATCAGCAACACTGATGCTTTTGTCGTCCAGTTGTACAAGTTTCCCTTGCAATACTTCTCCGCTCGAACACGTGATTGTTACGCTCGGTTCTGTGCCCTCTTGAGCGGCTGCCCCTAAAGGTGCCCAGGGAGTCATGAAGGTAACCAGTGCCGTGATGACAACGGAATGCATGCTCCACCTTGTTTTGTCGGCCGGGTAACTTATTGGCAGGCATCGATACGGTTTTTGTTTTCTTTGGGAAAAAACTGGCACTACATTTGGTCCATTCTTCTTATTGCTTGCCTGTTGCTAGCCGCTTGAAGTACTGTTCGATCGCCTCTCGGTAATGTGCCGGATAATCTCTTCCGATCTGTTGTAAGGCATCCTCTCTCTCCCTTGGTGGGAGGTCACCCCATCCCTCAGTGTCACTGAGATCTCTTTTTTTTACTTCACCTCGGCCTTTCCCGCCAGCAAGCTGACTGTCTTCCATTGGACGTCCGTCAGACATGTTGCCGCCGGCGCTACCAGCACCACCAGATGACTGCTGTTTTTTCTGGTCTTCGAGTTTCTTTATGAGTTTATCAAGTGACTGGACGACTCCATTTTGCACAGCCTGAACTTTAGGGCCAGCGTGCCCACGTTCAAGTCTCTTCGTAACATCTCTCATTCGTCGGGAAATGTGGTCGAGGGAATCTTCCTTGAGAGACGCAATATCATTTTCCAACAATAAGGCAAGCTGTCGATATCGGACGGGTAGCTCTTGTTCACGTTCAAGCAGTTGAGAGACACTCTGAGCGGCCTCTTCTATTTTTAAGAGCCAGTAATCACAGGCAGCCCTGCAAAACAGTAAGGTCGTTGGATCGACACTCGTCGTAAGGGATAGGTCTTGGAGTAAAGGCGCTGCCTCATCATAACGACCGAGCCGTAGCAATTCTCGGGCAGACCACAGTCGAATAGTATCAGCAGCAAAAGCATCATCCTTGGTCTGGGTGAATTTTTCTTGCAGGCGAGCGATCTCGATTGGAGGCGTAAAGCGTATATCTGTGAGGAGTTTGTTGTACTGTTGTCGAACGGTACAGATGACCTTCATGATCCGGTCCAGAGAATCTGTCTCGTCACTCGTTATTGTTTTTACAGCCGCCATGATGTCAGGGGTTGTCTCGGGCTGCTTCTGAATCCAGTTTGTTACCCGCTTATTGTTTTCAACATCGCTCGGTTGGCTCCAGCTTGCCCTGCGTGAAAGTTCATTCTGAAGATTGATGTCTTCGGTTGAATCTTCAGCAATTGCAGTGGATTCAGCATGCACATGAGTTGAATGTGCCCAGTGAAGAGAGATGCCGAGGCCGATGATCACGACGACATTTCGTATGGTACTAATAAGTCGCATGGTTCGGTTTCCAGGTGAACGTAAAGCAGGGACATTGTATTGTTGATCTGACACGTAAAAGACACTTCCCAAATTATACTCTGGTAGGCGATGAATAGGCGTTGAATTACTCTGTACTGACTGAATTTCTGTGCTGACTAAATTACTGGGTGTGGGTTGAATCACTCTGTGCGGCCAGTCGCGATGTCATGTGCAGCTCGTTCTACCCTTTCTTGTCGCTGTGCCAATCTTCCAAGCGCGTCAATCAATTCGGTCTCTGAAGCCTGTTCAGATCCTTCGTTCAATAAGGCAGAGAATCGGGATGTTTTTCCATTCACACGAGTTTGCAGAATTCGAAGCATCTTAAGTTCTGCGATCTTATCGACGAGAGGCTGTTCGCCAGGCTTTGCCGGGCGACCACGCGCCTGGCCCTGCTGCTGTTTGTCTTGTTGTTCGCGTTCGGCACGTTCAAGGGCAGAAAGGAGCTCCTCAAGACTGACGACCAAGTCCTCGATAATCCCCTGAGTAAATTGACTATAGTCACTTTTCTTTAAGCGACCTGCGGCCATGGTAGAGTCTTCTCGAATTTGCTGAAGTGCCTCTGGTATTGCAACGGCAGACCCGTCGTCTCGGACAAGGGTTAATGCTCTTGTAATGGTGGCAGTGACAAGATTTTGCTCCGATCCAAGCCGGGTAGATTCAAGTTCTTGTTCTCGTTGTGTGCGTTCAGCGGCATTGCTTCTCAGTTGCTGGATGCCTCGGAGAATCATGCGCTCTGCTCGCAGCATGTCTCGTACACGAGCCTCCAGCTTGACCAGAAGGCGTTCAATCTCTTCTTCACGGAGTTGCCGAAGAATTTCTTCAAGTTCCGCCCGAGCAGCTTCTAATTCAGCGAGTGCTTCTTCCTGGTCTTTGCGAGCAGCTTTAGGTTTTACATCATTGAGTTTTTCCTTCGCTTGTTGCATGCGTGAACGAGCTGCCTCAAGTCGTTTGTTTGTCCGGCTTGCTCGAGATACTTCATCATTCCCTTGGGGTTCCTGCTGGCTATTCTCTTGCTCAGCGGACTCATCTTGTTGGTCTTGCCCATTACTATTTTCTCCCCCCTTCTCTCCTGATGGCTGCTCTCCTGGTGACTTCCCGGGAGAACCATCGAGCGGTGGCTTGGATTGAGGTGCATCATCTGGTTCGGTGTCGAGCTTCGAGCCAGCAGCATTTGCTGCCTCTCTGCGAAAAGCATCAACATCTTTTGCCAGCGTTTGGGTGTCATCTTCAAGAGCATTTTGTTTCTCAGCAAGACTCTTAGGGTCGCCTCCGGCTTCGGTTGTTCCTTCGAGACCCATCTGCTGAGCAATAAGAGTGTTGATTCGTCCAAGAAACTCTTTGACCTTTTTCTTTGAGTCAGTGACTGTTTTTCGAGACTCTCCGGACTCCAGTACAGCAAGCAGTTCACGTAAACGGTCAATAGCAGCATCTTGTCCAGTGCCTGCTTTTAACAACTGTCCGTTTTCCAGCAGTTCAACAATGGTATCGAGTCGATCAGTCACTTCGAGTTCTCTTGCCTGTTCAAATGCTGACCGAAGAGTGGCTGCTCTCCGTGGGTCAGTTGTGTCAAGAAGATCTGCGAGC
>CAJXFK010000090.1 GCA_913052575.1 uncultured Planctomycetaceae bacterium | reverse complement strand
TGCAATGAAATTCTTCTGGGAAAACAATTCCGTTGTTTACATTGCCATGAACACATTCGTTGGCACAAAGCCCATGCCATATCTTATGACAACAAGGTAAAAGGCAATGACATTCGCACCCTAACACTTGTTCAACACCGTGCAAAACGACTCATTCAAAACTGCAACGAAAGACACACAAGTGTTCTTGTCATTAGACTGTTAAGTCAATTAGGCAAACATACCTTTGTCGAACTAGTTAATTTCAATGGTGAATTACATCTCCCAGATGTTCAACTTCTCGAACCAATTCACCACCCTGGACCCATCCCAACTAATTTGACTTTCCTTCATTTGAATGCAATCTCAGCTATTGACCCAATTAAACACCATTTTTATCTATCACTACCAAATGGCATTTCACTTTCTGGCCTAAAAACACTTACGCCAGAAATCGCACAAGTCATAAAAAAAAGATCATTCCCAACCATTCTGAATGGCATAACACACATAAGTGACTCGGTGGCAGAAATACTTGCCGAAACTCCTGGAGTCCTTCGGCTCGACAACCTCGAGCAACAGAACTGCCCACCCATGTTGCAAGCAAGATTCCTTACTAGGGAACTTAAAGAACATTGTGACCTCATCAGTGAATTATCATCAGAGTCTGCGAGATCTCTCAAAGAAAATCTTTCCTCCGATACTTTATCCCTGAACCATATCAAAGAAATTACAGCAGACACCGCCAAAGAAATTACCGGTGAACATTCGCTGGAACTAAATGGCATTTCTGAACTTAACAAAGAGTTAGCAGAAGTTCTTGGTGACCACAGAGGATCTCTCATACTCGACAGCATCACTGATGTAGCGGCACACGAACTGGAAGCACTCACGAAAAAACCAAAGAAACTATCTCTTCGAAGTCTTAGATCCTTGCCGTTCGGAGGTCTCAAGAACCTCGAAAAAAGAAAAGATGTTACTTTGAGACTTTTCTCTTTACGGCGACTCTCTGAGGCAAAGGCGACTTGCCTTGCTCGCCTTCCGATTCATATTGTACTTGATTCTGGTTCATCATTATCACTAACTACTATTGATATTCTAGCGCAAGGATCTGCTAAGTTCACAATTACTGATCCTGATTCTGTTGACCCTTCAGTTATGCGTAAGATCTCAGAAGTCGGTGCTACAAATATTAAAATAGACACCTCAACTGAATTACAGAATAAAATCAGAGACTTAGAGACCAGTACACTTTCTAGAGTGAAGATTCAACTGACACTACAAAATTCTTTCTCAGAATATGACCTAAAGGCCGTTCAAGAATCCAAAAGAAAACTTCGGATTGTCTTTCAAGAGCACGTTCGATTTGACGATGTTACAGCAAGGTTAGTCTCTCAGTGCATGGCTGACTTTGTTTTTCTAAAAACCGGAAAACTTACCGACCAATCGTTATCATTACTCTTAACACACCCTGGTACAATAATTTTGGGGGCTTTGCGTACAAGTGAAAAACAATGCGTTCAAATCAATCTGAAAAAAACGTGTGGGCGACTTGAACTTCCATCATTTTTAAATTTTGACCTGACAACAAGTCAGATTAGTGAATTAGATAAAAACGCTAGGATTGATGTAAAGTGAACTGACCATTCTTTCTTTTTGAATCTGAAGTGTGATTTAAGATGTCATCTTCTGTGTGAATCATTTCAAGTAGTGCCCCCCTGAGACCACAAACTAAATGACTCATAGAACCTCTTCTTAGTAGGTGAAAACTATATGAGCCTTTTTGTCTTTGGGCATCGAAACCCTGATACCGATGCCATCTGTTCTGCAATCGCCTACGCCGACCTCCTGCGCCAAACAGGACAATCCGATGCAGTTGCTGCCTGCTGTGGAGCACCAAACAAACGCACAGAATATGTACTGAAGACGGCTGGCATTGCTCCTCCAAAAATAATCATGGACATACGTCCTGAAACGGAAGATATTTGCCGCAAGGAAACTATCACTGCATCTTTTGGTGATGCATTCTTTGAGGCGTATCGACGCATGCAGGAGTGGGACCTACGAGCAATCCCGGTCGTCGACAAAGACAATCGGGTCGTCGGTGTTCTCTCAGTGCTTGACCTGATGGAACTTCTTTTCCGCGATGAGGGCGACCCAATTAAATCAAGAACTGTCACAACGAACCTCAAAAAGATCACAGAAGCCCTTGGCGGTTCTTTCCAGCATGAAGTTGACCCTGAACAAAGTGATGAACTTCTTGTTATGGTCGGCGCAATGAGCTCTGACGGCTTCACTGCAAGAATGCAGCAGTTCGACAAAGATCGTGTCATCGTCGTCTGCGGCGACAGACCAACCATCCAACTCCCAGCCATTGAACAGGGTGTTCGTGGGCTTGTGATAACAGGCGGCTTTGGCCTCAGTCCTGGACTTATAGAACTGGCCAAGGCTCGTGGCGTCTCGGTTCTCTTGAGCCCTTTTGATACCGTCAACACAACAACACGGATCCGTTCCTCTCAGTTTATTGATCCTGCCGTGAACCGCCAGGTTGTTACTCTGCCAGCAAAGATGAGGGTGTCGGAGGCACGCGCAATTGTCGAACGATCAAAACAACCTGTCTTCCCAGTTGTAGGAGATAACGGGCTCCTTGCCGGCATTTCATTTAAATCTGATGTCATCAATCCACCTCGCCCCAGACTCGTCCTGGTTGACCACAACGAACTCACACAAGCAGTTGCGGGAGTTGAGGAGGCTGACGTGCTCGAAGTTCTTGATCATCATCGACTCGGGGGCGGCTTGAAATCAGCACAACCAATTCGTTTCGTCAACGAACCGGTTGGGTCAACCTGCACACTCGTTGCACGACAATATCGAGATGCTGGAATCGAGCCAGAAGAGTCACTTGCACTGTGCATGGCTTCTGGAATCATCTCTGACACGCTCTTCCTAAAGAGCCCAACGACCACCACCGTCGACCGGACGATACTCGAATGGTTGAGGCCGCGATGCTCAGTTGACCTCGATGTTTTCGCACGAACTTTTTTTGAGATTGGTTCAGCGCTTCGAACGAGCACTCCTGATGGCGTCGTACAGGAGGACTGCAAGGAATTTGTGGAGCGCGACATCCGGTTTTCGATTTCTCAGATCGAAGAGACGGGCTTCGATCTCTTTTGGGAAAGAAAGGATGAACTCCGAGTTGCGCTGGTTGCCTATGCCAACCAACACCGACTCGACTTCTCTGCACTCTTGATTACTGACGTCGTGAGCAACGGCTCACTTCTTCTGTTGTCGCGGGAGACCGAAGCCTGGGAAGAAATTAATTACCCGAGAATCGACCCTGGTCTTTATGCACTCAAGAACGTAGTTAGCCGCAAAAAACAACTTCTGCCTCTTGTAACCCAACTGATCCAAACTGCTGTGCTCTAGAGTATGGTCGCCAACAAGAACTTATTGAGCGACCGATTTGCTTCCTTCGGCTGACCCACCGATCGGGGCACCCTCTGGAAGCGGACGACATGCAGCAGAAACGCCGAGACGATACAACTCCTCGCGTACGGCCCGATACTCTTCAAAGCTATCCGGATAGCACCACAGTGTCACTGTTGTTGCTGGTGTGACGCCGGCAAGAATACTCCGAAAACGCGACTGACGTGCGAGTGCATCATCTAATGTTTCACCGATGTCATACCGAGCTGGCTTCACAACCCACTCACGACTGCGAACATAGACCTGACCGGCACTTCGGTTAATCTGCACCTCGATTACATAATCAAGTGCGTAGTCTAGGATTGGACCAACTGTTTCAATTCGTGATTCCATTGATGCCAGGGACCCGCCGCTTTTCCTCTGTGTTCTTGCTTTCGCCCGATCAAACAACTCAGTCAGCGGAATATACGAGATACGGCCGGCCGCTAGGCGGAAGTGCAATTCATCGCCTGTTACTGTCCGACCAACCGGTGTCGGATAAGCAAGGAGTTCCTTGGTTGCTTGTGGAGCATGGGCAATCCCTTCCGCTTCGAGATTACACTGTTCTATTTCGTCTTTGATCTGCTGCCGCTGAGTGGCCATCTCAACTCGTTCGGCCTTATCTTTGTCAACCTTCTGTTTCTGATCTTCAACCTCCCATTTCGCTGCAGAAACCGCAGTTGCAAGGTGAATTCTCGCATTTCCTGCGTCTGCGACAGTGCCGGAAAGTTGTCCGCCTTGCTCATCAAGCTCAAATAATTCACTTTCGGACGCGACGATGGCATCCTCCAGTCGTACAACTTCCATCATCAACTTCTCAAGATTGGGACTACTGACCTCTTTTGGCTTGATCGAGATGCTCTGAACACGAGCACCTATAACCATCACGAGGATGATGAGGATACCGACAATATTCGTCACGATGTCAAGGAAAGAATCCTGACTCCCTGCATCTGTACGGCTTACACGTTGTCTCATCATAAACCCACCTCCGGGCTCGTGGCTGCTGTTTCAAGCTGTGCTGTTCGGCGGAGACGCCTCTTCTTTGGCTGCGCGGGAGGCAACCGTCTGACTGAATCGGAGTCCTGCTTTTGCCTCGTTTCAATACCGCTGTTTGCGAGAAGAGTCTGCACATCTTCACGCCGACCACCGCCGTCCTCTGTTTCGGTAAGCACTAACTCAGGCTTCCAGTAGAGGCGGTCTCCTGCGAGACCCCAACTGTCAACCCGCCGACGAATCGCACCAACAAGAGAATCGATGGATTGATCTGTTGGACCCATGATCGGAACTCGATAGACAACACGTCTGCCACTATCATCAAACAGACGTAACTCATCAGCGGCACATTCAATCTGAATTGGCCGGGTGAGGGGAATATATCGCTGCGATGTCGCAAAACTAGCCCAGTCACTTCCCCGCGCCCCAGCAAGTGACCCACCGGCGCTGGCCTGCTGCCCAGACGTCCCGTTTGCCATCTCAGATGACGCCGCATCTGCTCCGACCTGAATCCCAATTGGCATCGGCATACCGCCAGCGGCAGTACTCGGAGTACCGCCACCGCTGCTGCCAGTACCGTCTGCGGCAAGGTCCTGGCTTTGCGAAGAGGATGACGAGGACATGCCAGAAGCGGCTCCACCTTCACTGGAACCTGAACCCTGCTGATTCGCTGCGGTACCTCGTTGTGTCCCGCTAAGAGAACCGCTCTCTGCCCCCTTCGACTGGCTACCCATGGGACCCTCCGATGTACCATGTCCATCGGAAAACACAGCATCTGATGATGCCAGTTCACTGCCCGAACCGTTTCCGAAGTGCGATTGGCTGTCCTGAGGACCACCATCTGCACCTACCTGCTGCGACACACGTGAGTCACCAGTGAGACTACCCGCCTCTGTGGCCGCGCCCCGACCGTATCCAATCCCGGTAGTACTGCGACCGCTTCCGAGTTGACTGCCACCAGCAGACTCTCCAGCCTTCAATGGACGCCCAACGGGACTAACCGATGAAGCGAGTTGCCCCGCAGTTCCATTACCTCTCTGCCCCTGAAGATCGTTCCCTCCACGCGACACTCCATTTTGTGCCTGTTGCTTGGACCAATCCCATTGAGACTGGTCCCCCAAAACAGATGGCCCACCAACAGCAACAGCACCGCCACGAACCGAAGATGCTCGGTATTGTTTTTTCACTGGCTTATTCCGCCGGACCGCAGATCGAGTCTGTGCCAACCACTGCAGCCGCTCACGGGCCTCATTAATTGCCTGCAATTCTATATCTCGTAAAGCTAGGTCCTTTTCAGGAAAGGCAAGTCGCCACTCTTCCTCAATCAGCTGATACCCAAAGTCACTGCCCCAGGACGCAATGGCCTCTCGTGCTGCATAGTAGGCCATCACACCGGATGGCCGCACAAGTAATAGGGGATAGGGTCGCAGACCGGGATCATCTACTGAAACCGACTGTCGAGCGAGATACTCTCGTGCCGCACGCAGTCCACTCGCTAACGGATTGCCTGGGCCTGGTGGACCTTCAAAGTCCTCTGGATTGAGCCGAATACCTTCGGGCTGCAAGAACACTCCGTCCAAACAGCATTCAATAAAAAGGGGACGACGATGTGTTCCTGATGATCCTTCGTAAGGGATAACTGCATAGGCCGGAGGATGTGAATCTTTCTCCTTCCTCGCTTCATCGAGACTTTCACGGGCTGAAGCCAACTCTGCCTCGAGTTCACGTAATTCATCAGATGTTATCGCTGCAACTGCTTCCGTATCGAGTAGTTTTTCTCGTACTTTCTGCAAATTCTTAAGCTCTGCTGACAAACTTCTCGAATTCTCCTCGATGCCAGCTAACTGCAGCCTCAACGTCTCAAGTTCATCATTCGTCTTTGCACGCATGTCCTTCAATTGCTCTAGCCGCCAAGAAAGATTTTCCACTCTTTCTTGCAACTCTGCTTCCATTTGCATCGCCTGCTCGACAGCTTTGCTTTCATCCTGCTGACCAATCGAGTGACCAAACAGGACCAATAAAACGAGCAGCGCACCCATCGTGCACAACAAAACTGCAAGAAAAGGGAAAAGTGAAATAGCTATCCCTTCTCGTGTACGCGATCTTCTCATGCAACTTTCTCAACGGGGGAACTGTTCTCAGCCAGAACGCCAGGCTTACCACCAGAAACCCCCGGGCTACGTGCTGCCAACAATTGCGTCGCCGCCGAGAGTGAAATGATTGCCTCTTCAAATCGGCCGCTTGCTGTCACCGCATTCAGATTGCTCTCGAGTTTCTGCTCCATCGCTACGATCTCATGCAACATTGAGATAACCTTCTCGAGCGCTACTGCCTGATCTGCGACAGCTGCCTGCTGCTTATCGAATGCAACAGCGGCATCGGCCATCGTTTGTCCCGCACGCTCCCATCGACCGTCTCGCTCGTTTGCTAACTCACGATGTGCTTCGACTAGCGATTCTCTCCACGTATCCAGAGTATCCCCAAGGGAGTCCGATAGCGTGTCTCGAAGCCGGTCACCAAGACCATCAAATACATTCTCGAGACTCTTTAGGGCAACGTTTTGAAGTTCGTGCCATGACTGCGTCTGCGCCTCAATGAGCTGGGCTGAACTTCTTCCCACGGCGTCCCCGAGCCTTGCAACCGCAAGCGCTGACCCATCTGCAATTCCGTCCGTCTGAAAACGACCCGCGAGTGAATCCCACGCCTGCTCGTCAACCTGATCGAGAAATGATTGTTCCATTCGCTCAACAACGAACTGTGAGAACATTAAGACCATCGACAACGCTAAGGCCGTCGCGGTTGTATCAAATGCAGTACCCAAACCTGCGACAACACCTGAAATGTTTTCAAGTTCCGTCGGCGACAGAGTAGCAATTGCCACGGTGATTCCAATTACCGTTCCAAGAAAGCCCATGATCGGTATCGCCCAGACGATAAATCGAACAAGACCATAACTGGCATGAGCTCGAGCCCCGTCCACGTCGGCAAGATATTTGAGATGATCTTCAAGATCATCGGCCTTTCCCGTCCGTGTAACAAAGTCGAGACCATCACGGAGTCTTTTTGAAAGGTAGCCTTGTTCACCACTCACATTTTCAAGGAGATGCCGCTGCAGTCCCTGTGCCTCAGAAGGATGCTGGCCGCCAGACAAAGTCACGGGTAGCGAACAGTCTGCCATACTTTTCTTCTGGCGAAGCGTACTCAGCAACTTCATCGCCAAACTGCTTAGTCCGACGCAGAACAGACCAACTTCGATGTACTCAACCCAGTGCCCAGCGAGATACCGAACAACATATTCATCACGAATAACTCCCCGCTGAATGAGCGAAAAAAAGCAAAAGGCCAAACCAGTGCCCCACAACAAGGGCGATCGAAGTAAAAGTTTCGACATCTTAGTCAGGATCGACACTGGGCACCTCCGTGAACGGACTTGTTCAAATTTCCTTCTCGCACGAAACGCAGAATTACAAACTTCATCGGAAGTTCTTGCCCACATGTTTAAACCCAAATACTCGGCGCAATCGCTTTTTGTGCCCCGGTCGACAGCGAGCAGGCAGACAAGCGAAGCTAGGTGAGACAGGAAAGCCTACGGCGGGTTTCAGCGATGAAAGAACTCACAAAGCTGGATTTCGATCTGTTTTGCGAGGAGTCTACCCTGCAATACTCCGTTGATCGGAAAAGGACACAGCCAGCCTCAGAGACTTCTTTCTGACTGGAAAAGAATTTCTCAAACTCGGGCCCAAAGACAGACCGAGACATCCAGACACACCCGGGACCGTAAACTATGAATACGCGAAAACACTATATTCAAATCTTTATTGGAATGGCATTGGCTGCATCGTGCATTTTCACATCCGCCGCTCTGGCCGAGGAAATGCACGGCCTGTTTGTTTCGACATCACCGATTGATGCCGGTCGACAGATGCTTCTGGTAATAGATCCAGAAAGACAAGTACTCGCCGTCTATCATATTGAAAACGTCAGTGGAGAAGTTTCACTTCGGAGCACTCGTGCACTTGGATATGATCTCCAACTCGAAGACTTCAATGCAGAAGACCCGAAACCGGCTGCTATCAAAAAAATGCTTCGTATTGACTCCACCCCCAAGCCCCCAACTAACACAATCCAAATAATTCCTCCTTCGCCTCAAAAAACGGAATGACATTAACTCTATCCCTAGTCTTCTCCAAGCCACATCTGTTTCCAAGAGACTTGCGGCACCATTCAACCGGTGCTTGGAACAGCAATTACAGACCCATGCCGATTGCGACGAATATGCCGACTGGATCGGGCCAAGCCGGCTGCGTAGACTTTTACATAGTTGATGGCCGAGTTCGGAGATAGGTCTGGGTTTTTTGAGCAAGTAAGGCAGGCTAATTTTATGGCTGGTGGGTTTTTGAACATTTCTGAAGCGGCCGTGCATCTCAATATTTCAGAGGATGCAGTCAAACAACTTGTCGACCAACGGAAACTTTTCGCACTCAGGGACACGTCTGGGTACAAATTCAAGCATGAAGAACTCGACCGGTATCTTGAGGATCAGAAAGACATTAGTCAGATAGATACAACGGAACCGAAAGCCCCTCATGAGAGCAGTCTCTCCCTTGATGGATTAGAACTCGATCTCTCTGATGAAGCGACTGCTTCTGAGGAGAAGGATACTCAGCAAAAAAGTACCGATTCACCAG
Source organism: uncultured Planctomycetaceae bacterium (assembly GCA_913052575.1). Classification (GTDB taxonomy): domain Bacteria; phylum Planctomycetota; class Planctomycetia; order Pirellulales; family UBA1268; genus UBA1268. The sequence continues at coordinate 3,318 of CAJXFK010000090.1, read as the reverse complement.
CAAACGTAGATGAAGAAAAGCCCGGCTCCGCAATTGGTATCGGAGATCTTGAACTCGAGTCTGGCCTTTCGCTCGCAGACAGTGGAAATAGTGCTGGTGAAGCGGCAATTGAAGCAACGGGTATTCTGCCGACTCAAGAGGCAGAAGCATCATTACTGATCGGCGGTGACCTTGATGGCTCAGACCTTGATGTTCCAGCCACGCTGCTCGGAGGCAGTGAGGAATTATCTCGGGCTGAAGAGGATAATGAATCACCGCAGGAAAAGGGAATTGCAAATCCTCAGAGCAGTGTACTCGGTGACGAAATTGAACTCAGTGGCATCGACGTTGATTTAAGCGATGTGGGAAGCGCAGCATCCGTCGCAGCGGAGGAACCGGCCCAAAGCCTTCTACTCGGTGATTCCCTTGCTGGTGATATTGAAAGCATTGTTGCGAGTGATATTTTCGTTGATGAAGGTTTGGCATCAGTCGTATTAGAAACTGATGGATCCGGAAGCCTTCTCGTTCAGGGTAGTGGATTAAAGGAAAACAACGAAATAAGTGGTATCGAATCAAGTGGCATTATTGATTCCGACCCTTCCATCGAGGGCTCTGACGTGGGCAGCGCTATCTCTGGTGAAAGTGGCGTTATCATGGAAGGTGGCCTTTCACTTGAGGGAGATGAGGTAAAAGCTTGGGACGTCGATTTAGGAGAATTCCTCAATGATATTGAAGAGGATCCAGATGCAGCAACCATGCTGGGAACAGCCAATGATTTTGATCTCGATGCAGAAGGCTCTTCAACGGATGACCCAAGCCAGTCCGCAGACCTTGCTTCGTCCCAGGCTGGTGACTCGATGTTTGATAAATCAGCCGGGCCTGGTGACTCAAGCTTTTTTGGTGAGGAAGTAGGACAAGAAGCAAACGCACTCACAGCCGGGTCGGACATGCTCTCAAGCTCCCAACTCATTGGCATACTCGACGACACACAGTTCAACAGCTTGCAGGTCACCGGGTTAATCTGCTGTGCGTTGCTGTTACTTCTTGGTGGACTCCTGACTTTTGATCTCGTCAGAACCATTGGAAGCTCGGCTGACACGTCCCTGTCAAATCCTCTTGTCGGCAGCCTTTCGCAGCTCTTCGGGTGGCGGCAGTAAGCGACACGGTACTCTCTTCTCGGGCTTACAAAACGCGTCGCCACCCTGTCGGCGTAAACTGCCGAACGGCCATCGTACCGTCAGACATCGTAATGGAAACCGCGCCCCGATCTGCTGATTGTTCGCCCTCCGTTCTTAAAACTGCCCGTAAGCCAGTCCAACCTTGATGAAAATTTTGACAGACAAAAGGCCAGTCACGGCCGCCAGACCCACTTACAACGACTAAGCACGGCCGCACCTCGGATGTGATCTCACGTGGGAGTCCTGTTTTGCTTCCATGATGAGGTGCTATAAGTATGTCGGCCTGAGGCAGACCAGAACGTAAGAGTGCTCGCAGAGCATCGCCCTCGATGTCTCCAGTCAATAACATCCGTTTTGATTCAACCGCGACGTCAAGCACAATACTATTCTCATTATCGCTTCGCACGCCCATATTGGGCGTGCGCTGGGGATGTAAAACCCGCGCGATGCAGGACTTCCCAATAGAGATGACATCTCCTCTCAGAACAGTCCGAACTGGCACACCATGCTTGACGAGTAGCGTCTGGAGTTCAGTTACAGAACGAGATGAACTCGCAAGGAATTGTGGTGAAACAATCACCTGATCTACGTAGAATTCATCAAGCAGACCTGGCACGGCATTAAAATGATCCGTGTCAGCGTGCGAGAGGATAAGATGGTCAATCGTATGAATGCGCTGTCTGAGCAATGTTGCTTTGAGTGACCGCAGAGCTGTACCCGATGCACCAAGACGTCCCGCGTCATAAACAAGACAATGTCCTTCTCGAGACTTCAGTACGATTCCACAGCCATGGCCCATTGCTGCAATAGTCACTCGGCTCTCTTTCAGAGTCTGCGGCATCAATTGCAGACCCACCCCCAACACGCCAAATCCAAACAAAAAAACTCCAAATGTATACATCTTCTGCCGAAACGACGACCAATCTATTTCTCTATAGACGCCCCCAAAACATCGTCCGCGTGATTCCTTCATCATTTTTGAGTGGTCACACAGATGCAATAAAAGTAGCGATAGCGTGAGGTACCAGATCACAATCCACCACGTCGGCAACGCATGAACCCGTAACGTACTTGCGGGAACGCTCGCTACCCCAGCGACCACCCACGTGAGAGTATCAAACATGAACCCCGCAACCACACCCAACGGTGCACACAACTCAACGGGCAACCCAATCGTTATAAGACAGGCAAAACCAGCGGCCATAACAAAAGGAAGAAGGGGGGCAATGAGAAGATTTGTACCGACAGCAACTGGGACGAATCGATGGAACTCAGAAGCTACCAGAGGAACGGAAGCAATCCATACCGAAGCACTTAAGAGAATGCCCCAACAAAGACTGCGAGAGAGTCGACTCGCTGCATTTGTAAGAACCCCTCTATTCTTTTCAATCAATCGTTCAATTGGCTCACGCGTCGGTTGATCTCGAAACCATGCCCCGAGCGATATCAGTACTGCTGTCGCAAGGAAAGAAAGTTGTGTCCCGATCGACACAACCGAAACGGGATTCCACACAAGCAAGAGAGCACCAACCACTGCAAGTGCATGGATACCAGCGACCCGTCTCTTCATCCACACCCCAGTGCATGCGACCCACAGAAGTAATGTTGCACGCAACACAGGAAGCGCAGCACCGGTAAGCCCGGCATAGATCGTAATAACACATGCAACAATGAGCCAGTTCGTGCGGAAAGGACAGCCGAAGAAGCGGAACACATAGAAAACTACAGTCGCTACAAGTCCTAAAAGTGAATCGCACTTCTAGGTTTCTTGCTTATCGGAAGTTATTGACTTTTTTATAGGACAATTCGAACAACAAGAAAAAAGAGATAACGCCGACAGAAACCAGATGAGACATTTAACGTCCCGGCAAACGTCCCAGGCGATGTCACTGTTTTCTTAAACACGTTTTATGGACATTCCGCACCACAGACCCTGGCTGACCGCGTTAGAAACGGATGCCGCTGCTGCGTCTTTTGGCTATCCGTGGGGGTTCGTGAACTGGCTGCCGTGCTTGCCGTAATGGTGGCATGAACAACGAAACACTTTTTACCTTTGGCGATAAATGCGAATACGCAGTAATCGAAACAACGTGCGTCGCCTGTCATGGGGAACTCATGTTTATCGAAGAGACCGGCGCCTTGTCGCTGCCGATCTGCCTTG
>CAJXFK010000089.1 GCA_913052575.1 uncultured Planctomycetaceae bacterium | reverse complement strand
ACTCTAGGGTACCTCTTCTCACCCAGTGTTCCAACGCCACTGTCACCGTAATCACTACACATATCCCAGGCAGGAGACTGCCCCAGACAAGCCAGAGTGTCCATCGCCCGTCTGGTGTGGCCTCAACCGAAAGTGTGGCTGCCTTTCTGCGTGGACCGCACGCCAGCAAACGCCCACAGCCATCGATTGAAGCAGAAAAACCAGTATTTGCTGCAATGACAATTGGTGTCCGAACCTCCACAGCCCGAAAAATAGCTGCTGTGAGATGCATATCGAGTTCACTCGATCCCCAAAACCATCCATCATTGGTCAAATTTGCCATAATGTCGGGACCACCATTGATTTGTCGACAATACCGAATGAGTGTACGAATTGTCTCCGGAAGTGCCGTTTCGTAACAAATTGTGCATGTCAGCCTCCGGCCGGCAACGGATGCTATGAACGGCTGTTGACCAGCCGTTAGACCAACTGGAAGCGGCGTAAGGCGATACAACCAGGGGAAGGTCTCGGCAAAGGGTATATATTCACCAAAAAGCACGGGCTTCATCTTGGCATACGTTTCTCGCACTCGACCAGCAGCATCGAGAAGAACCGCGCAGTTGAAATAACGAGTTCCTGTGATCGCACTGGGGGTCACAAACTGTTTATCAACGCCGACAAGCCAATTTGTTCCGTACGAGTTTGCATAGATTGCAAGCGGTTCGAGGCGTTCAGTTTCGAGTTGCTGACGGCAAAGAGCCTGCAATGCAACATCACTACGATCAAGAGTGCCTGCACGATCACTTTCACTAAGCATTGTTTCAATAATATTTTGAGGCAACCGTTCGTTAGGATCAATTTCAAGAAGACCAAGTCGCCACATTGTCTCGGGCCAGATTATCAGATCAGGCAACGAAGAATCTTCCAAGAGACCGCGTCGAGTCAGTTCATCGTAGTGCTGAGTCACTTCCTGAAAAGCATTTGGGTCATGCTTCAGTTCAGTATCAATGGATCCTTGCACAAGAAGCGTTTTGAGAGGTGCAACAAGAGGATCTGGAACCGTAGCAAGTCGCCAATAGCCGTAAAAGATACACGTACAAAAAATGCCGCAAACCACCAATCCATTTCTGACTATTTTTTCACCCTGCCAAAGCTTTTTTATTTTTCGTTCACTGAACATAATTTTAATTGGATCAACAGTTGCTGCTGCCACAACCATGACAATTGCACTGACCCCGACGGCACCGGCGACATCTGCAATTTGTAGCAGGGCAGTCCATCGCCATTGTGTATGACCAAGCATTGCAAATGTGAACCCACCAAAAAGCCAGCCCCGCAACTGCTCGCATGCCACCCATGATATTGGAGCTGCCGCAATGAGTGGCCACTTCCACCGCCGTATAAGAAGACTCGCGGACCAGATAAACAAAGGCAGATAACTCGCCAAATAGGCTGACAAAAATACCCAGCCCAGTGACGTCGCTGGGTGGGGCAATCGAAGCCAATGGATTGTCGCAAGCCAATGAACGAAACCGGCACACCAGAGCATTCGCCAAAACTTGAAGGACGAGGGGCCAGTCTTTTTTGTAATTAGCCAAAGCCAAGGTATTGGCGCAAGCCATGCTAGAAACCACCAATCATATGGTGGCTGAATCAGAAACATTATTCCAGCACCACTAAATGCTGCGACCGTCTCGTGTGTAGAAGATTGGTCACGAAATAGTCTTCGAGTGTATGCCGGTTTCATTTGTCCCCGTCCCCTGGAAGTATTTCGGCAATGACCATCCCGGGAAACACTATGGTATCTTCGTCTACGAATTGGCGGACGCATTGACCTGCAACCGGAGCAAGTAAATCAACTGTCGCTGGATTTGTTGCAAGTTCAACAACACGATCACCCTCAAGAACATTACTTCCCTGTGGAACAAGCCATAACGAGAGAATGACCGGCGTTTCACCGAGCCCAAGGTCTGGAACAATGATTGGCACAACTGTGGCTTGATTGTATGACTGCATTACGTATGACTTCTCAACACTCAGTAGTTTTCCTGAAGCCACGCAAGCATAACCTGCCCAACGACACCTAAAGACTTTGGAGAGCAGTTGGCTGGAATATCTTGTGTTGTATGCCAGTGCGGATAGTCGAAATCAATGATATCACAGGTTGGGATACCACCAGTCATACGAAGGGGCACGTGATCGTCATTGATGACATACTTGGGGCGTGAAATAAATTCCCTGACTTTCAATTGCTCTGCAGTTGCCCAAATCGAGTTTACTACGGGGCGTGTGTCAGGCCACTCGACACTTTGGTGTTCCTGCCAAATTGCAAGATTGCGATCACCTACCATGTCGAGAATAACCCCACAGCGATAGGCATACGATATGGCTCCTGCTTTCCGTGACGCAGCATATTGTCTCGCAAAAAAGAGTGACCCGAGGCAGTATGAATCTCTTCCCTCTTCAAAAACATATTCTTCAGCATCGAACAATACAAAATCAACACCTACCGATCCTTTTAGCTCCGACATTGAGTCTGCGAGTTCCATCAAAACCGCCACACCGCTTGCACCATCATTTGCACCGACAAAAATTCCTTTAGGCTGGCGTCGGTCCCGATCCGGATATGGCCGGGTGTCGTAGTGCGCTCCGAGAAGCACACGATCATTTCTGCTGGGATGCCAGGAAACAATGAGATTCTCCATATGAATCCATTCACCGTTGCGACCATCTCGACTTCGAAATGCCTGCCGGAAAACTTTGGCTCCAGCTTTTTGAAAATAACGAATAAGAAATTCCCGCTGCTTCTGCATTCCAATAGAACCACTTGGACGCGGTCCAAATTCACAAATAGCCTCGAGATACTCCATTGCCCGGGTTCCAGAAAAACTTTTAGCGGTATTCACTTCCGCAGCCGTTGCAGACGAAGAAACAAGCAGAATCTTCGTAAGACTGAGAAGAACGCTCATGACACTGACGCTCACGAGATACCCCCACAAGGAGAACCCCTTACGACTTTTTTCTCTACGTACCATTGGGTACTCTTTCGGTATCAGAGACACATCCGGCGGTATCAGAGACACATCCGGCTTTGAACACTGTACTTTATATAGTATCTCATCCGGATAGCATCTCATCCGGCACACCTCAAACGAACCTTGGCCAGAATCATATCTGAATACTGTTGCAGGATGAATCTATTCTTTGCGTTAAAGACTAATACCGGCATCGAGCCCTAACCATCGAACCCCAACCATCGAACCCTAGACCACCAAAGCCCACTCTGTATATTTCTCGGACTTCTCGACCATTCAATTTCTCTTCTACATTCATGAGAGATGATCCGTTTCATTAAAAGAAATTAATTCCGGACCCGGCCACTGAAGTTGGGACACCGAACAATTTTCAAGCGCTGGCAAGCGAGTAAATGGTCGTTCGACAGCTTCTGCAAGGAGTGCATGGTCACGCCCCATGAGAAGACCAAGCGCTGCCGTGAGAATGCCACCATGAGCAACCACAATGATACTGCGGGCTGACCGACACAAAAGAGACTGCAGCGCATGACGTCCTCGTTGTGCAAGCTGCCGTCTTGATTCTCCACCCGGTATCTGAAAATCAATGTCACCAGAACGCCACTGAGCAACATCCTCAGGAAAACGATCTGCAAGATCATCCCACAGGTGTCCTTGAAAAACGCCTGCATTTAACTCCACAAGATCATCTTTCAGATTGACGGGAAGTCCTGTTGCTTTTCCGATAATCTCAGCTGTCTCTCGAGCACGACATAGCGGACTACTCCAGAGTTCGCAGCGATCTGGAAATGGCTGAGATCGGCACCATGCAGCAACTGCAGCTGCTTGCTGACGACCAACGTCAGTGAGGCTTATATCCGCTTGGCCTTGGACTCTTCCCTCACGGTTCGACAGACTCTCACCATGGCGAATCAGAATCTGGAGCATAGATCATTAGTCTCTACAAGAGATATCACTTGCGAGTGCCACCACCCTGTTTGTGCGCATCTGATAGACGTTTCACAAAATTAGAACTGGCATTCTGGAGCATAAAGACCTCACTATCGGCTTGGGTCGCTCCATGAGGACGTACAATACATATTACTTCAGCATCTCCTTCGTGTTGACGCACGTGATCCAAAAGGGCTTGTTCTCCTGCAGTCAGACTTTGTGAATGCTCGTTATTTTCTATTGAGCCTGGTACTGGAGGGGCTACAACTTGTACTTCTTGTGGATTCCCTTTCATTGGCTGATCCAAGTCAGAAGGAGTCCGTGGGCCACTTGACGCAGTAGGAACGGCATCGGCCCTATTTCTACGGTCAAACGAAAAGTCAGGCATTGCATCTGGCATATGAGGCACAGTTGAACTGTCGGTATTTCCTGCCAGCTCATTTTCCGTTCCGGGATAAACATGTCTATAAACGAACGCCAGTCCAGCCTCATCAAGGTGCTCATGAATTGACGGAAGTGCAGCAAAAAGACCCTCATTATCCTCAGGATCAGCCGCGTTACAGACGCCTAAAAGCGTGCCGTCAATCGCAAACAAGCCACCACCACTACGGCCCTGCACTGGCTGTCCAGCAACTTGTACATTGGCTGGGCCCAGATATTTATCAACCGAAGCGACTCGGCTCACATGCATGGTGGGGTCACGGCCTCCATCACAACCAATTGTTACAACACCTTCTCCAACTTCACGCGGACGACCAACAGAACCAATTTGAACAGGCTCTAAATTCGCCTCCGTAAATACGCTCACTAAGGCGAGATCTCGATCAAGATCATAAGACACCATTTGACCAGCTAAACGACCAGCAGCGGTATCACCAAACAAATCGACCTCAATTGTTCCTTCGCCAACAGAATCTCGAAATATATGCCCGCAGGTAAGTATTAATGCTTCTCCTTGCCGACAGTCGATCACTGTTCCTGTTCCCCATGAAGCACCCTTCGGGTCTTGCACTCGCAATCGGGCAGTAGCCTGTATAAGGCTTCGCTGCAGGTTCGTTTTTGTTTCAATAGCCAATGTCGGTGGTGCTTCTAAAGCCGTTTGTTTTTTTTCTTGCTTTGGCTCGCGGAGTGACCGTGGAAGACTCTGGTTAGCAAGTGATTGGTTATTCACACCTGAAAGTTGTGCTGGTGGATGAACCGTTGGTGCAACAGTGGGCTCTGTTGAAAGATGAGTAGGAGAATTACTCGTCGGAATAGGAACCCCAGGAATTTGTCTCACTTTTGGTACATCTGCTGATGCAACAAGTTTTGGTAAGCCCAATGGCTGTCGACTTTTCGCAAGTAATTTCTCGAGCTCATTACGAGTGGTAGCGCCATCGATTCGCCCAACTTCCTGTCCTTTGACAAGCAAGATATAACAGGGCACTCCATTCACTTGAAACCGTTTGACAACATCGTGTTCCTGATCGACGTCCACGTGACGAACAAGCCAACCCGCTGCACCAATTTCTCCAATGAGGGGTGCCATCTGCTTGCAGGGTCCACACCATTCTGCTGAAAAATCGAGTAGGACAACATCACCCGTAGCTGCAGCTGTTGCCGCAGTTGTTGCCGGAGCAACTGTTTGACAGTGACCAATGCAAGGTGCCAGCCAGAGAAGACTGAAGCCAAAACACAACCATACAAAACGAAAGACTCGGGGCATCCGCGACTCCATGAGGCCTGACCCGCATAAGGCCAGTGATTGCACTCGTATTGTCTCGTGAGCATTGAATTCGCCAGTGACATCCGTGCCACCATAAAAACGAACCTTCTCACCAAAAACCTGACATGCGGATAGTGGCGGTGGTAAGGGGCCGCGGACAAGACCATTTTTCTATTTCGAGCCTAATTATGGAACGCGAGGCAATTCAGGTAAGTACGGAAATCAGGGTTCCTCAAGCCCTTTATAAAAGCTACTCTAGCCTCGCGCTTAAGAACTTAAACACATTGCCTTTTCTTAAATTGAGATTCTATTTTAGACTATGAAACTTCGGGTTCGATCAACTCAGCCTGATGCAATAGCATCGATATCGAACTTCCACCGATCACTGTTCCTTCGCCGGTAAGGCATCAATGCCCAAAACTCGCCGAATTCTGATTACTTCGGCCCTTCCATACGCCAACGGCCATATTCATCTTGGGCATCTCGTTGAGTATATCCAGACAGATATATTCACACGCTTCCAGCGACTTTACGGAAATCAAGCAATTTACCTGTGCGCTGATGATACGCATGGCACCGCCATCATGATCAGAGCACAGACTGAAAACCGCACCGAGCAAGAACTCATTGCCGCAATGCGAGATGCTCATCTCGCCGACTTTGAGGGCTTCCAAATTGCTTTTGATCATTACGGCTCTACCGACAGTTCCGAAAATCGATCTTTGTGTAACCACATCTGGCAATCTCTTCGAACGCAAGACTTTGTTGCACAACGAGAGGTTAGTCAATTGTTTGACACAAAGGCTGGGATCTTTCTTGCTGATCGATTTGTCCGAGGTGGTTGCCCTCGGTGTCAAGCACCTGATCAATATGGCGATTCATGTGAATCCTGTGGGGCGACATACTCTCCGGCTGAACTCACCACTCCAATCAGCACAATCTCTGGCACGACACCTGAAATCCGAAAGGCAGAACACCTCTTCGTGATGCTGGAGAAATTACGACCTTTTCTCAAGACATGGACACAGCAATCTGGAGCCCTCAACTCAAAAATTTCAAACTATCTTGCAGGACATTTCCTAAACGAGCCTTTACGCGATTGGGATATTTCACGTCCGGCTCCATATTTTGGTTTTGAAATTCCAGATGCACCTGGCCATTACTGGTACGTCTGGTTTGACGCACCGATTGGCTATATCGCAACCACGGAACAATGGGCCAAGAAAAATGGAGGATCTTTTGCTGATTGGTGGTGCCAAGAAGATTCAAATCACCCAAGTGCTGAAATCCACCACTTTATTGGAAAAGATATCACCTATTTCCATACACTTTTCTGGCCTGCAATGCTCAAAATTGCCGGCATGAATCTTCCCACAAAGGTTCGTGTTCATGGATTCCTAACTGTCAACGGTCAGAAAATGTCAAAGAGTCGTGGTACTTTTCTCTTGGCTCGCACCTACCTTGACCATCTCAATCCAGCAGCATTACGGTACTACTACGCGACAAAACTTTCCGGTGGAATTGATGATATTGATCTTAATCTCGAAGAATTTACAACAAAGGTAAATACTGACTTAATTGGAAAGTTTATAAATCTTGCAAGTCGCACAGCCCGCTGGCTCAAGGAGACTGGTCTCTCTTCGACGTATCCTGATGATGGTGGACTTTTTGCTCAAGCAGCCGCTGATGGTGAATCAATTGCCTCTGCCTATGAGTCTTGTGACTTTGCACGAGCAATGCGAATCATTATGCAGGCAGCGGATAGAGCAAACCAATATGTCGATAATGAACAACCTTGGAAAATAGCGAAACAAGGACCCGAAGAGCAAAACAGACTGCAGGAAGTAGCCACTGTTTCTCTGAACCTGTTTCGTCAGCTAGTCGTTTATCTGACTCCTGTTCTACCAAAATTAGCAGACGACGTTGCTACACTCGTGGGTGGTCCTATCACCGATTGGAATCAATCGCAGACGCCGCTTGAAAATCTTCCAGTCAGCACCTTTCGCCCATTAATGAATCGTGTTGAATCTTCACAAATTGATGCTCTTTTAGCTGCATCTACGAACACACTATCTACATCACAAGGAGATACAGTGACTGAGACATCTCATAGCACGGGAACAGAACCCGCTGATCTGACGCAAGACTCTGCGGAGCCTCTTGAGTCAGAACCTCTTGCTGACACCTGCACTATTGATGATTTTTCTAAAGTTGACTTACGAGTTGCACGAATCATTCATGCCGAAGAAGTTCCAGAAGCTCGTAAACTTCTCAAACTTACAGTGTCACTCGGCGGAGATGATCGCCGCACCATTTTCGCAGGTATCAAGAAATTTCATCGGCCTGAAGATCTTTGTGGACGACTTGTTATCGTTGTTGCCAATCTTGCCCCACGGCAAATGAAGTTTGGTCTCAGCGAAGGCATGGCGGTTGCGGCCAGCGGAGCAGGGGCCGAGGGTGTCTATCTGCTTTCGCCTGACAGTGGAGCACTGCCCGGCATGCGGATTGGCTAACCACACTACCACAAGACTTTGATTTGTGAAGAAAACATACCCTTTATCGCTGGTCTCATTAAACTGTCCATGATTGAGAGACCGTTTTACTTTGGCAGATTAATGAAGAAACTTTCTCTCTCAGATTCCTAACGGATACTATCAGATGAGACATTTCACAAACGGCTGTCTCTCTATTTGATTGAATTGAGCTATGAATAAAAAAAACATTCTCTTTCCAACGGACTTTTCAACAGCTAGCGACGCGGCACTTATTCACGCTGAGAATTTTGCCAAACAATCTTCCGCCACGCTCGTAATCCTCCATGTTGAAGAACCGCCGCTGGCCTACGGAGGTGGTGAACTTTATTACGGGCTTCCTGAGCCAAGCTCTGAACGAATACTCGAGATGCTCAAAAATGTATGCCCCCATGATTCAGATATTTCTTTCGAACATCGGCTTGTCATGGGAGATCCGGCATCGGAGATCGTCCGCGTTGCCAAAGAAGAACATCCAGAGCTCATTGTCTTGGGAACACATGGCCGCACCGGACTCAGTCGCATATTGATGGGCAGTGTTGCCGAAGCGGTTGTGCGACATGCGCCCTGCCCCGTGCTAATCTATCGCCAGGATACGGACAAACTCTCACCGAAGTAATTCATTTCTTGAAGCAGATTTACTTTCCACAGCCTATTCTATCCCGATGTCTATTCGCCCACTTCTTCACCACCGAGCAGTTATTCGTTCTTCGCTTCGTCACCAGCTGGAAAGCCGTGGTTTTATTGAAGTCGACACACCTGTTGTTGGGAGTGAATTACTGCCAGAAATTTATATTGACCCTGTGGCGCTCGCTCACAAAAGCAAGACAAAGTATCTACAGACAAGCCCAGAGCCCCAGATGAAGCGATTACTTGCCGAGAATTCTGGGCCTATTTTCCAGTTTGCTCAGTGCTTCCGCAGTGATGAGCGAGGACCACTTCATGACACCGAATTTACTATGCTTGAATGGTATGAACCCGGCGCAAACCTTCGCTCAACTGCTGACGTCATTGAATCACTCCTGCACGACTCACTCCAGACCAAGGGACTTGAGAAGCTCTCGTGCAGAGACGCCTTCATTCAACATGCCAATGTTGATCCCATAACAGCCAGCCTGAGCACTTTATTGCACGCATCTGCTTCGCAAAATTTACGTCTTCCAAGTAGTCTTTCCACCCTTCCCGAAGAACAGCAGTGGAGTCTCGTATTTGAATTATTACTTTCCGATGTCGTGTCTCCACAACTTGGAATTTCCCAACCAACAATGCTCGACGCCTGGCCTGCAAGTGAATCTGCATTCGCGCAACTCGACCCTGCAAACAACCGACTATCCTTGCGGTTTGAAGTTTTTGTTGCTGGCGTTGAACTCATGAATGGATGGCAGGAAGAAATTTGTTCAGCTACGATTCGACACCGTCTTCAAAAAACAAACATTGTCCGAAAATCATTAGGAAAACCCGTATTGCCTCTTCCAGGCAGATTGCTCAGCGTGCATGACAACATGCCTCAAGGCGTCGGGGTTGCTCTTGGATTCGACCGCCTTGTAATGCTGGCGACTGGATCTAATTCCATTGACACTGCCCGGTACTTTAATTCTGACAACGTCTGAAGACAAAGATTTTAATCATCTTCAGGAAAGATTTATTCTGCAGGATCCACTCTAATGACTTGCCATCTTTCAACCGTCTGCAACGCAGGGGTGGACTTACCAATCTGTGGCTCATTTTGGGTTTTATGATTCAGCCAGATCTCAACAACAAGAGGGATTCTATTTTCTGAATGTTGCTTGCACTCACTTACATCAACAGTGACACGCAACGACCCTGGAGACTGCCGATTATCAGTTTCGATGCTAGAGAACATAAGTTGATTACACGCAGCAAGCGCTCGAATAGCTGGAATTTTCTGTAACGCTTTAATTTCATATTGTTTCCTGCTGTCCGCCCCATCATGGTGATGTTCATCATGATTTCGGTCCTCCAGATATGTTTCATCTAGAGGAACGATTCCTGGCGCACAAAACCCATACGCCATATCCCAATCACCTGCTCGAATAACGCGATGCCAACGTGATACTGTTTCACGGGCTCGACTGCGATCGATCAATGTGTTTCCAGAAAATACGGTGAAAGATTGGACACCAAAACCGACCGATAAAGCAAGTCCTATAAGGGCAACACCGCGACCGCTCTTTTGTGAACCTTGTACCGATGTATCCCTGATCGCGGCAATCGATACACCAACTGCAAGCAAGGGAATGACCCATAGAATCTGGTTAATCAAAGCCAAGACAGAACTACATCCGGCAATAAGAGACAGTACGGCGAGCGTACTAATTGGCCGGTAGTCATCGGTATCGTATTCGACTGTATCAGCAACCACAATTCACACCCCTTACCCGCTTATGATCAGACCTTAGGCTTCGGTTGACCCGTCGACAGCTTTTTCTTTTTCGCTGAAAAAACACGCTGCATCTCCTCCAACGATGTAGCTCCACTGAAAACGATTTCCATCCCTTGGTCTCGCATAGAACGATAACCGTCTTTGCTGGCTGCTTTTTTTAATGTTGCAGTATCAACTCCCTTCGCTACTCCCTTACGAAGAGTGATTCCCGAAGCCAATTCAAATGCTCCAATTCTCGATGTGTATCCCCGGCCACAGCAAAGACGACAGCCACCATATTCAGAAACCATACGGATATGGGGTACATCCTCTATTGATTTTTTATATTTTCCAAGAAGCGGCAAGGGCGTTTCTTGTTCTTTCGCACACCTTGCACATAACCTGCGCACCAACTTTTGCGAAACAGAACCAACAAGGCATTTCGCGAGATCGTCTTGTGAAATGCCTAATTCGAGAATCTTTTCTATAGCATCAATGCTGTCTTGAGCCTGCACACTGACAATCACCATTTTGTCTTCCATGGCTCGCTTCACGAGTTCACTTGCGAAGCTTGGATCACTGAGATTTCGAGTAACAAATCCACTTGGATATGAAAGCATCGCCTTTTCGACAGCTTGATTTGGTGATTCCCCAGCTTCAGTATCATATTTTTGTACTTTTACATTTTGTATTTCCGAAGGACTCTCGTTTTTTTCTTCAATGGAAATAAAATCTCTCATCAGCCGATCACCAGCTGTCACTGTCATATTGAAAAGTGTTGACTCACCATTACCCTTCGATGCTGAAACAATAAAAAGCCCACGCTTGAGATTCACCAACTGCTGAAGCGAGTCAAGCATCTCTGATGGCATTCCCAGATCTTCTGCGGTCTTAAATTTTTTAGGTGGCTCGCTCAGATCAATACTGAGTTGTTCATGACCTTTAATGACTTTAGTATTTAGACGACACGTTCTCTTTTTTCCATCGACGGTAACATCGAAATGACCTACCTGAGTACGCCCTCTCTTTTTTGGAGAAAGACCTGCAAGCCTCATTAAAGCAACAATTGTTTTTTCGCCAGCCACTGCATCGAGTGGTGGTGTATCAACCCAGACTTCAGGATCTTTCTTTCCAAGCTTTCGCCCATTTAACAAATGTTCTCGGGTTCGTGTCGCCATCTTCATGCCATCGACGTCGTACCGAACGTGAAGTCCTCCTTTCGCTAGATCAAACAAAACAATGGGAGTTCGTGCAGCGAAAGCCTCAGCAAATATGCGCAGTAAATCAGCAAACTCAGGACTTTCTGCAAGCTTTTCAACAAGAAGTGTGTTCTCCTCAGGCACTTCACGGCAGGTCGCGATGAGAGTAACTTCCGGTGGTGCCGCTTCTACCTCGCCAGTATCACCCATTGCTCGAGAACGGATAACAATATAGAGCACAAAGGGCAGGATCCAGATTGCAGCAAGCCCCCCGAGGGCACCCCATAGACCCGCAGCCTCAAGAAACGCATATTCCGTCCAATTTAGCGCAATGGACACGGCCAGTGCCACTCCAGCGAGTGCAAAAGGAGCCGTAACGATACGAGTCCATTTTTTACTACCAAGTCCCTGCCGGCGACTGTCTTTTTTTACCCATGCACCTGTCACCGCAAACAATACACTCAGCACAGCAAGAATAATGCCACCAGGAATAACTGTTGGGAGACTGAGTAACGCTTCTGTTTGCTCCTGTGGTTGCTCACCCTCAGCTGCTGCGTTTTCATTATTTCCGTCACCTTGCGGCTTTTCATTCTTCTGCCCAGCAGCCTCAGTGATTTGGCGATTTGTTACAGCGAAGATTCCATCTTCAGCGAACATCTTCTCGGCGTGGTTCAGTAACCGTGCTTTGGTATCTGAACTGTTACGGGGCATCCTAATTTTTTATGCGCTTAGCGGAAGGATGGCCGAATCTGGGATGACAGTAACTTCGTGAACTTCAGGGGGTAGTTCGTTATTGAATGCTTGGAATTTAGGCTCAGCTGTTTCTCTCATTCGTGTTG
>CAJXFK010000088.1 GCA_913052575.1 uncultured Planctomycetaceae bacterium | reverse complement strand
CTTATTTTTTATCGTTGATGCTTATCGAAGAGTCACGAAAGGAATCACAGATTGCTTAAACGAGATCGCGTTCTAACGCTCGATCAAGTCAGTGAAAACTGGTCGGGAATACCAGTTTTCATCGCAAGATGACGCCTCGTTGTATTTCCGGAATTTGAAAACAACTATACTCTTGCCACCATTTAAAATCTTGTCATTTTTTAAGGCAATCAACACGTTTTTTCCAACCATTGAGGTGCATAGATCATGGCTGCTTCGGCTTCAATTCTTGCAGACAAACTGCATGAGTACCCACAACAAGATGTCATCGATGGTTCCGTTGATACAGCTGGAGAGATTCTTGATGACTGCCTGAACAAAAATGACGGGGTGTTGCAACTCCTTCACAGGTATGCTGGCCGAACATTTTGTACGCCGGGAAAACGTCTTCGACTTGCTGCAAAATCCTACTATCCGGACTACATGAACGGTACGGGACTCGATGAAGTCTGGATGTGCTGTACCGTCCCGATCGTCACAGGCGTTATCGACACACGTACCAACAAGGCTCCTTTTCGAGAAGGTGAATCGCATGTCCTCACTCCAAACGGACACGTTATTTCACTGCAGGACTTGATTGTCGCGAACCCAGAAGCCGTCATGGGTGAGAAGATCACGGCCTTCTCACAATCGTTGTTCGGCAAGCCAACCTGGCCGATTGTGTCGAAGAAGTTCGACAACTTAAATCCAATTCCAGATCATTTACATTGGACGAAGTGGGAAGTCTATGACATTAATTCATATGATAATCC
This sequence comes from uncultured Planctomycetaceae bacterium, assembly GCA_913052575.1. Lineage (GTDB taxonomy): Bacteria > Planctomycetota > Planctomycetia > Pirellulales > UBA1268 > UBA1268. The sequence continues at coordinate 12,247 of CAJXFK010000088.1, read as the reverse complement.
CGGAGTGAGTGCATCGCATTATCACACAACGGCTATGGGTTTGTACTCGTTTGTGACGAAAGAGCAGTTCCTCGCCTGCATGAAGCGTTTTGGAAAGAGTGAATACAATGGGATCCGTCATTTAGCTCCTCACGTGATGATGCAACTTGATAATGGCTTCGTGATGCCCAACGGTGTACTACACTCGCCAACGAACCTTTGCACGCACGAACTCCACGTCACGATGGACGAGCACTTCTTGGCTGAGGATCTAACACTTGACGGACGTATTGGAGCAGCTGATGCGTTTTACGCATGTCGCGAGCAAGACTATCCGAAGGCCCATCACGAAGACTGGGATTACTTGGTTGAGAAGTTTGACTTTCAAGCAAATCAGGATCCAGACTTTGTCCTACAGAATTCACGTCCAGCTATCTCTGCCGAAGAATTCAAAAACCAAGGTGTTGATGCAAAGTGGATCGTTTATGGAGATTTCCTTGGCGATCAGAAATGCTCGATCCTTAGGCTCACGGTCCAGCCTGGCGGTAAGACAAATTTTTGCCCAGAGAGCCCTGCACTGTTCCACACGAACGGTGGAAGTGGGCGTGTTGGAAAACTTGATGTTCAATATCACCACGATATGATCCTTGGTGAGGTGTATCCTGAGATCGGATTCATCACGCAATCCGCACTGACAAATGGTGGTGTTGAAATCGAAAACACAGGAACGGAACCACTCGTGTTGACCTTCGACTTTCCACAGCACGCACACTCCAAAACACCTGGTACTGTCGTTCAGCGGTAGTCGCTCGTTATTAGCAATCAATGAACGATTATGTCATTGCAGTATCTTGACTTCTCACGCTACTTTGTACAAAAAAATTTGTCTACATGATGGCGATAAAAAGACTAGAAACAATTTATGGCAATGTCACATGAAATGAAAAAATGAACCTACCAAGTAAACAACAATTTTTTGAATATATGTCTGAAACGTTTGGTTATGAGTTCGGTTGTGAACGGTCCTATGAGTTATTAAAAGACGTAATACGAGAAGCAAATAGGAATCCAGAAAATCTCAAGGAATTTGTAGAACTGAAAGAACTGAGTAGACGTGATAGTGAGATTTACAGAAATTACTTAGCTGAAAAAGGAATTGAAAAAACACCATCAGAAGTCAGAGAACATTTCGCAACCATAGAGTACGGCTTGCTATTTATTTCTGAAAACGAGTGAACAAACCAAAGACATTAGATTTTTGATGGCACAGACAACGTGTGATTAAGAGATTGCCATATTCATCTACAGATGAATCTCATCATCATGCAGACTTATGTAAATCTTTGCTGCTCCGGCACCCAAAGAACCACCGAGCAGCGTTCCGACCCCGGCTCGTAAAATCATATGAATCTGTGGAACTTTTTCCCAGAGTTCTCCTGAGGGCGCCTTGATGGCGAAAGCACCAACGGCGGCACCAATCACCATGAGAGGCACCACGCATCCACCCATGATTAATAGTTTAGTTCCAAAAGACATATTTGTAGTGTCTCAAATACTGTTATGAATTGTCAAAAGATAGCTATTACTGTTTCTCTTTGTTAAAAACAGGATGACTGTTCAGAAGACATAATTGTGATTAATAAAGTGAGCAAGGAAAGGAAAGAAGAATGACTCGTCGTGGAAATGGCTATTTAGATGAAGCCACGGAACGTCTCAGAGATGAACAGGAAAATGACCGAGACCCCAAAGCGGCTTATGAAGATCAGATGTCTGAAGAAAGTCAGGATAGTGATCAGTAAAATCTTAGAAGTGAATCAAATGATTAGGAATTTCATGAAATCGTGAATAAAGTTTGATGCTTCTTCGCGTGACACGGCGTTAAGTGCAAAGCCAGATGCCATGGTGTTACTGAATCTGGCACTCGCTATCGCCTAGGATGAACGCATGTGGAAAGAATTCTGTGAGCTCGCGGAGCAGAAGATGAATGGTTGTGCTCATGTACCAATCCAAAATGCGTGCTCACCTTTGCGTCCACCAAAAAGCCACCCTGCATCATGTTTTTTTGTGCTGCAGGCCGCCTCCTCCAAAGTGCTCCGTTATACCAAGAGGACTTAACAAAGGCAGGCAACCTCTGTGAGATAATTACCTACGAAGGACAGGGGCACCGGGTTTTTAACAGTGTTGAACACTGCGACCTTACACTTGCAGCAGCTGACAAGTTTTTTATCGACTGTGGCTGGCTCTCCAAACAATAAATAAGTAGCCCTCACAAAGAGTCCTATGAATTGCTTGAAATACATTCTGCTTATTGGCTTGTGTTGATAAATTCAGCAACATCCTGACCAAGCTTTTCGAGGTCTGGCAAATTGAGATACATCATGTGGCCGGAACTGTATTCTGCAAAAGAGACATTTGCTTTTATCGTAGGATCAATCTCAAGGTGATCAATACTAAACCGCATCGCGTCGGGAGGAACTGCCAAGTCACAGCGACCTGTCATCACCAGCACCCTCAAATGCGGATTCTTCGACATGGCTGACCCAAGATCAGCCGCGGTGCTTGAATACGTATTTTCTTCAAATTTCCAAGGGAACACATTTGCGAGCACCTTGTACGGAAGATCGTTTTCATATGCCAGTTCTTCACGAACGTATGCGTTCATAGTAGCAGCGAGTGGACCAAGTGCTGCCATATACGATGGATCAAAGCCAGGGTAAGCACTGGACTGATCTCCATCTCGACCAGTAATACGGCCATCGTATCGCCCGCAGATAAGCCCATCCTCACTGAGTAATTTCTTGCGAAATGTAGATGGACTTATCCGTAGCCGATTCTCAAGAATGATGTCTTCTGATAGCCCCGTAAGACGTGATAATTTGCTTGCAATCTGCTTACGCTTCCCATCTTCCAAGCCTTCACCAGCAAAGAGTGCAGCAAGATATTCACCAGAAGCAAAGGCCCTCGATTCCATCATGGCACCCTGCCGATCCTGCTGCAGATCCGCAGAAAGTCGATTGTGAAAATGAGCGACTGCAGTCAACGTGGGCAGAAAAATAGAGTACGGCAAGTCATTTGTGGACCCAGTTCGAATCGTTCCAAAGTCAACCAGCCCGGAAACAAGAAGGAGGCCATTGAGAAACATCCCATGTTGATCCTGCAAATGTTCAGCAATCCCTGCCGCTCGAAATACGCCATAGCTTTCTCCACACAGATATTTTGGAGAACCCCAGCGATGATGCTGGGTCGTATACAGCACAATAAACTCTGACATGGCTTCAATGTCTGGTTTTTTTCCAAAAAACTGTTCAGCTTTTTCATCCTTCATGGGACGGCTATAACCAGTCGCGACGGGATCAATAAAGATAAGATCTGCATATGGAAGAATTGTGTGGTGATTGGTAACGAGTTCATACGGGGGAGGTGGCAAGGTCGCATCTGGATTTACTCGTGCTCGCTTGGGACCAAGGCCACCAAGGTGTAACCACACTGCCGATGCCCCAGGACCACCGTTGAAGCAGTAGATGATGGGACGTGATGAGTCACCTCCATCAAGGGTGTAGGCGATATAAAACATGGATGCCTTCGCTGTACCATCATCTTTCAACAACGGTAACATGCCAGTCTCAGCAGAGTATGACAATTTGGTCTTCCCTACGGTAACCGAGTGTCTTGTCACTACCGGTTCATCAGCTGCATCTGGAACAGTTGCTGACTGGGTGTGGCCGTCCTTAGTTTTTGATACTTTCTGCTTTTGCTCTTCTTTCGTATTTGATGCTTCTTTGATTTCTGCCATAGCGAAACAAGCAAGTTGCGAGGCAGTTATTACAACACAGAAAAATAGGATTCTTTTTAAAACTATGAACCGTGCCATGGAAAAATATCCTTCAATTATTACAAGTACTTTTTCAATGAATGTCTGATGATCAATGATTACCTCGATTCCCTTGGGTTTCAAATGCCGAAGCAGAAAGAATTTCTAGATTAAAACCCTTCCCTTCCTGCTGTGGACAGAAAATAACTTACCGATCCTATAGAAAAAACGTCCGGATGACTTTCATAATGACAATCAGAAGTACGCAACGACCCCTGGTAAAGAGGAGTGATAAGCCGAGAATTCTTACTTATCAGCAAGAAGGACCGGAGATTAAATCAAACTATTATTCGAACTGATCAGTTCATTTTTGAAATTTAATACAGGATTAAACTGCCGTCCGCAGCTAAACAAATAAAAAATGAGTGGATTGCAATATCGATCTTTATATACCCGACAGCTAAAAATTCACGAACCTAAAAATTCACTAAGAGGATCGCTAGGAGCATCGCAAGTCCTAACCTGTAAAATTATATGAAGCTCATAATATTCCCCCCCTCATTCCCCCAAAAGTACTTTCAAAGCAAACACATCAATGAATGCACCAGCCCCAGATACTTCTCTATGATGTCCTTCCTGACGATGAGTACAAAGAAATATTTCCCGACCCTCGCTCTGACGCAGAAAACATGCTCTTCTTAACGAGATCAATCAACGAGTCATCCGACTACACAAATGGTGCGTATTATCCCATGAGCCCGCATTCTTTCTTCTATCTTTGCTTCTCCCGACTACGACTGCTTAAGACCCACACACTTTGTGTATTCCTTGTAGTGATCGCTTTGCACATGCGGCCCGCCTCTTTTTTGGAATCTACCCTCTGCTACGCAGCACTCACTTCAGAAGACATTCCTGAGACCGTCACAGACGAGCAACTTCTTGTGGCAGTCAAGGAAACCCCACCATTCAGCTTTTTAGACAAAGATAGGCAATGGCAAGGGCTTTCCGTTGCACTCTGGAAACGCATCGCAACAAAACTTGATATTGATTATCGATTTGAAGAAACTCCACTCGAAAATGCATTAGCCGGCCTTGCAAACGGGTCATATGACGTTGCCGTGGGTGCACTCACGGTGACATCAGATAGAGAACGTGATTTTGACTATAGCCATCCGTTTTATTTAACTGGTCTTGGAATAGCCGTTGCTAAACACAGGCAATCCGACGCAGGATGGCTTCCTAATTTTTATATGCCAAGCCGTCTTATTATTTTCATGTTTTGCATGTGCGTAGCACCGTTAGCAATTGCTTTCATTGTTTATCTTTTTGAGAAAACATGCGATTCATCAGACGATACGACTACTGTGAAAGGTTACCGAGATGCCGTTTGGTGGGCTGTTGTCACTATGACCACAGTTGGATACGGTGATAAAGTTCCACGTACACACATCGGCCGATACGCTGCTGTGGCCTGGATGCTTAGTAGCATATTTCTCATCTCAGGCTTTACTGGTGCAGTTGCTAGTTCACTCACCGTGGAACATCTCACTCATCGCATTCGTGGACCAGAGGATCTGGCAGGAAAAAAGGTTGGTGCTATCCGACTATCGACTGGAGCTGACTGGCTCAAACGCAGAGGAATCCCTTGCATTCTTTTTGATGATATGAAACAGGGGGCAGATGCACTCACACGTGGACGATTGGATGCATTCGTGAATGACCGACCAGTGCTGATCTATTTTGCAACGTGGGAGTCATGGACAATCACAGTCCTTCCTGGTTCTTTTGAAAACCAGTTTTATGCGTTCGGCATTAAAGAGGGGGACCCAAGGCGAGAGTCGATTAATCGCGTGCTTCTCAGCACTATGGAAAGCGACTGGTGGCGCAATCAGATTGCACGGTTTCGTGGTGAAAACGATTGAGTTTTTATGATTCTGACAAAGTAAGGAGATTACGAATGAGAATGGTAACGTTTTGTTTATTATTAGGCATCATCTTCTCTTGTTCAGAAAATCGTGCACACAGTGAAGATATACCGGAAGGAAAAATCTATTCCTATAAAGAAGAGCACGGTGCGACTCGGGAGATGGAGATTCATTTTCCGCAGGGGCACGAGTCCACCAATGACTCAGTCCCCGGCATCATCATGTTTCATGGTGGAGGTTGGGGTGGCGGAAAGAGAGATCAGTTCCGCTATCTTTGCCATTACTTTGCAAGCCGGGGTCTCGTGGCGGCAACTGTGTCATATCAGTTAGCAACGAAGGCAGATACAGGTGAGGGTTCTCGAAAACGTGTCTGTATCAAAGATGCCAAGAGTGCGATTCGTTGGTACAAACAACATGCTGAAGAACTGGGTATCGACCCACAACGTATTATTGCAGGAGGAGGATCGGCTGGCGGACACATCTGCCTACTTGCAACGACCAACCCTGGATTAAATGATGCGAATGATGACAGGAATTATGACACATCTGTCGTAGCGTATCTTTTGTTTAACCCGGCTCTCGGTATGGCAGATGCCAAAGATTATGAAGTCGACTTCCTAGAGCATCTCAGCCCTGACTTTCCACCGGCTATCGTATTTTTTGGGAGCAAGGACGAAAAATGGTTGAAGGGATGGAATTCTGCGTATACGAAAATGCAGTCACTTGATATTCGTTCTGTTGAGTTTTGGATTGCAGAGGGTCAGGAGCACTCCTTCTTTAACAAGCAGCCCTGGCAAGACATGACAATACGTGCATCAGATGAATTCTTAAAGTCTCTTGGCCTTATTCATGGTGAACCGACATTAGCACTCCCGCAGACAGGGGAGAAGTTGACCAAGAATCTATGATAGGGAAGATATTACAAAATGCTGTGCACCATGAACGAAAGTATCAACCGCAAGGCGTCCTCTTCAAATGATTTTAAAAGTGTCTGTTGGGGCTTTAAAAAAATCTTGGACTATGGAAAAAGCGATCGAAGTGAAAAACGTATCATACGGCAATTACGTGAGATGACTTTTTGAACAAAGGTGCAGGTTGGAAAAACAGCAGGGTGAGAACAGGTATCATTGGACTATACAATGCGTCGGGATACACCCTCGGACCAATATCATTGGGATAGAATATTTAAAGCCCGAATGATAGCAAGGCACCTCTTTTGGTTGCCTTCGAATGCTTTTGGATTCAACAGCATCAGAAGTCTTTTGTAACATTCAACCACTCTCTGCTTTTTGGTGGCGTATCTAAAATGCAGGAGACTCATGGCACAAGTAGTGGAATCCATAGTGATCCGTCCACTTCCGGCGTCTTGCCCGATGCTGGCATTGTTGTTGAAATCGCATTGTGAAGTACCTCGGAAAGCTCAACAACTGTTGATGCGTGCTCTTTGAACTCTGCAAGATTTGTAATTTCATCTGGATCAGAATCATGATCGTAGAGTTCGCGACCCTGCCTGCCTTCATCCCACTCTGTAAATCGCCAGCGAGGTGTACGAAGTGAATATCCGAAAAATGACTCTCCCTTTCCCTTGCGTCGTACGACCTGGGTGAGCGCCCATCCACGACCCTTTTCATTAGGATCCGATAACATCGGTACAAGACTTTGACCCTGTATATTCTCCGGAGTTTGAACATCACAAAGCGCTGCGAGTGTTGGGAAAAGATCAACTTGAGAAACCGGAGCATTTGAAACGACGCCTGACTGGGAAACCTTTGGTGCAACAATAAGCAGTGGCACTCTCGCACTCTCTTCAAAAAGGCTTTGCTTCTGCCACAAACCATGCTCACCCGTGTGATACCCATGGTCACTTGTAAACACGATAATCGTGTTCTCAGCCAAGCCATTCACATCAAGCGCATCGACAACATGGCCGACCTGCGCATCCATGAAGCTGATGCTGGCGTAATACGCTTGCAGTGCCTCACGCCGTAGCGTGTCAGTAAGTTTATCCTGCTCTTTTTTATAACTACCAAGTGCTGCAGCAGGCAGATCTGCCTGGTCCTGTTTTATATTTGGCACAATTGGCATTGATGATTCGGGATACCAGCCAAAATATGGGTCTTTCGGGGCGACGTATGGGGTGTGTGGGCGAAAGAAGCCAACTGCTAGAAAAAAAGGTCGACTCCGATCTCGGCCACAGCGCTCAAGTACCCATTGAGCATCTGCAGCAAGAAGCCCGTCTGTATGTTCAGCATCCGGTCGTGGTGACGCATACCACGAAAGTGACCCACCAAATTGCCCGGGTCGAAGAGAAAAAATATCAGATTCTTCCTCAAGACGATCCACACCAGCTGGGTTCATTTCAACTTCCCACGACGCGGGGTCGTCATGGCCGTCAGTCCCAACTGACTTTGGAACATGATAATGGAAAAGTTTTCCAATGCGGGTTACGAAATATCCCGCCTGACGAAAGGCCTGAGGCATGCTGATCTGTTGTGGAATAGATTGTCTGAAAATTTGTGCATTGGCTAAAATGCCAGATGAATTCGGATACAGTCCAGTAAGAAATGAATTACGACTGGGGCCACACAATGGAAATGTGCAATAGGCCTTCTCAAATCGAACGCCCCGGGCAGCAAGCTTATCAATATTTGGCGTCCTTGCTAAAGGATCTCCGTAACATCCAAGAAGCGTATTGAGATCATCCGAAACAATGAAAAGAACGTTTGGCCGCTCGGAGATTTCTTTGGCATAACAATGACTGCTGCCACAGAAAAGAACAGTCGTGACAAGTAAGGAAAAGAAGTGGGCCACATTCATGAGAAAACTCCAAAAGACTCATATTACTTTTAAAGAAGATGCTGTCCTACTAGAGATAAGCTGAATGGAAAGAATGCTTCAGCTTACAGTTCAGCAGGAATAATTATTTCAATTGAATTCGTTTGATGATCCATAACAGTTACTTCAAGATCACTTGAGTGATAGTCCGCATACCGACGAGGAACCGTATGTCCATGAGAATGGTCTTTTTTCGCTAAATCTTCTGTCAAAACAATTTGGACTATGACTACCTCATACGTTCCAGCTGGTAGACCAATTGTGCCACTCAAATTTGCTGGCTGAAAAACACCTTGGTTCGTAATTCGGCTTGTAAAGCAACTGCTGTCTGAGACATTCCGAAATTCAATGGCTCCAGATGTGAGAGGCGAGCCATCATCAAAATACACACGACCAGAAGCCACTCCACTATATTGAGTACACCCGGTGACAATCAGATCAAGGGCGATGAGCATTGACAATGAGCTCCTTCGCGTGATGGTTCTTATCATGGCACCATTTTCACAATCTGTGCATCATGTCGGTTTGCCAATGACCCGAGTATCTTTGTATCAGTTCTTGTCGAAAGAAAACGAACACCACCATCAACCATTGCAAAATAAACTCCACCGGGGTGCCAGCTTCCAAAAGAAAACATATCTGCCATGACATCCTCTGCACCAGTAGCCAAACGGAGACCTGGCCCTGCAAGACGGCATGACGCGGGAAGATGATCACCGTCGTACGCTGGTGAATCAAAAGGAAATTGTTTGACGTATTGAGTGGGTACGTATTTTTCACCTAGAAGAAATGTATTGGATGTTCCATCACTCACGGATGACATCTGCGTGTGATCTAACGAAGCAACCGCTCGGCCATTTTCACAGTCTGGGCGTGAACTTATGATGACGCCTGTTCCGTTCCCTCCGTAATAAAAATCAGTGGGGTCGCCAGTCGCACCTGGCGTGAGATCACCATGATTTCCGGCATAGTCGCAGAGTGCTCCCTCCACAATCAGTGGGGGTCTCGGAGGGATCGGACAACCACAGGGCGCCCAACCGCCACCTTGCGCTAAATTACGAATACCCACGGAGCGTTCCCCACCACGACGCGTTGGACATAGAAAAATGTCTGGTACTGTGATACGAATTTCTTCATCAGCTTGATACCATGGATCTGCAAAATCCCATTTTTCTCCGTTAGCAGCCTGCTCAATAAACGGCATGATCCGTGCTAACCATGTGGGTGTTTCCAAACCACACTTATTCAACGGGTCTGCATCGGGTCGTGATTGGTAGCGCGCAGGCGGAAAGGCACCGAAGGTGTCATGATACAGCGAAACTGCTAAAGCCAATTGGCGAACATTATTTGAGCAATAAGTCCTTCGTCCAGCTTCTCGAACAGATTGAATACCTGGAAGAAACAGTGCAACAAGAACACCGATAATTCCAATAACTACCAGCAGTTCAATAAGGGTAAAACCCTTCCGTGTAGCTGATATTTTCATCTCGCCAATACTTCCAAGAATTTCCATACAACGATTATTGAGCATTTATTGTCGACGATCTATTCAACACAAAGACAAATTCATTATTATATTTTTGTCGACTAACGAACTTTGCTTGGTCTAACGAAATTTGCTTGGCCCTGCGGCCATCACAAAGCATTTGAAGACTGTTACCGTAAAATAATGCACTTTTTATGTTGAAGCAAGAAATTTGTATTGCTTTAAATCGTACTTCGCGTGCCAAAGTAGGACTATTATCATGAAACCCATCCTATGCTTGTTAACAACTCTGGCCTGTAGTCTCCCTGCACTTGCACAAAATCCTGGAGAAATTCTTCGACCGAAAGAGGTCTCTGATTTCCTGCCAAGGCATCGTGCTGTACTTGTCTCAAATGATGCCGCTGCTTCTCAAAATCAAACAGACCAGAATAAACCAACCAAAAAAGTCACCCAAGCAGCAGAAGCCCCGGAAAGTGGTGATCGATATGTTTATAAAACCGTTGATGGAATTGTTTTGCCACTCTATGTATTTCAACCCAATCAAACACGGGCACATGCAAAACGACCGGCGATTGTTTTCTTCTTTGGTGGTGGTTGGTCTTCAGGCAACCCAAGCCAATTTGAAAAACAATGTGAACATTTTGCGAGCAGAGGCATGGTTGCTGTGACAGTAGAGTATCGAGTGTCTTCTCGACATTCTGTGAAGATTGATGACTGCATTGAAGATGCCAAGTCTGCAATGCGATGGGTGAGAGCTCATGCTAAAGATTTGAGTATTGACCCTGATCGAATCGCAGCTGCTGGCGGTTCTGCTGGCGGACATCTCGCAGCGTGCACTGCCGTTATTGATAAACTCGATGCTTCTCTGGATGATAAAGCAGTAAGTGCAAAGCCGAATGCCATGGTGCTATTTAATCCGGCACTCGCTATTGCTTGGGATGAACGCATGCCAAAAGAAGTGCGTGAAATAGCACAGCAGAAAATGAGTGGCCGTTCACATGTACCCATCAAAGATGTATCACCACTCACATACGCATCTACCAAACAACCACCCTGCATTATGTTTTTTGGTACGGCTGACAGACTCCTTGAAGGAGCTCGGCTCTATCAAATGGATTCACAAAAAGCCAATAACATCTGTGAGATCATTACCTACGAAGAGCAAGGGCACGGCTTTTTTAATAGGGGTGAATACTACGATCTCACCCTTGCTGCAGCTGACACGTTTTTTGTTGACTGCGGCTGGCTCTCTAAACCGTAGTCACAATAGAAACCTGATACTCAATCATTTGAACCATGTCATAATTTCTACACCATGAGATTTGTCATACACCTATCAAAAACTTGGTTATCTAAAAAGTCATCGAGTGTCTTGTTCTATAGAGAAAAGCCAGAACCAACGGGTACCGGCTTCCAGAATTTCATAAGAACATCATAGTATTTGTAGTCGGTTCATGTGACCCGCAGGGACACTCGGTGTGACTTGTTTTTGATTCGTAACAATCCAATACTTCTGAGGAACGTCGTGAAAATACTTGTGCTCAGTGCTGCGACCACACTATTGGTAACGTGCTCGTTATTTGCAAATGAAACGACAATGCCCAATGTCATTGTGATCTACACTGATGACCAAGGATTTGGTGATGCAACCTGCCTCAATAAAAACTCGAAATTTACCACACCAAATATTGACCGACTGGCAGATGAAGGAGTTCTTTTCACTGATGCCCATTGCTCAGATACGGTGTGTACACCATCACGATATGGTCTCTTAACTGGACGCTATAGTTGGCGAACGGAGCTAAAACGTGGTGTCTTTCAGGCGGAGCGGAAGTGCCTAATCCCTGATAACAGGATGACAATAGCAAGCTTCCTTCGAGAAAATGGATACCAGACAGCCATGGTCGGGAAATGGCATCTTGGCATGGATTTTCCTGGTACGAGAACAACACGCGACTGGAGCCAGCCTGTTCTTGATATGCCTCTTGATAAAGGCTTTGACTATTTTTGGGGAATCCCAGCGTCAATGAATTATGGCGTGCTTGCCTGGTTCGAAGGGCGGTTTGCCAAGGTTTCACCAATTCAATACACATCCAAAAAACCAAACAAGATGGCACTCGATGATTATCGGATTATGCCTCCTTATGACCAGTCAGCCACGATCAAAGACGCCAGCCCAACAGGAAATTTTTCAGGAAAACTTGAGGTCGC
>CAJXFK010000087.1 GCA_913052575.1 uncultured Planctomycetaceae bacterium | reverse complement strand
TGATGCTTTCAGAATCGGTGCCGGTGAGAGGTCGAGCTGAACTAAACAAGATACCACGACTGCCGGCTGCAATCGCTGTAAAGGCTGCTCCAAGAAGACTTTCTTCATCGATTGGTAGCCCATTGTTACCAGTACCTGAAAGCATTGCTGCTTGAAGAGTTGTTCGCGAGTCTATCTCTGTGGATAGCGTAGCAAGCAGAGGCGTACCTGGTCGAGCAAGTCGTGGTCGTTGTTGCAGCCACGTAAGGTAATTTGAGAGTTCAAGACTTGTGCCAAGCACGGTACGATGTGCAACAAGCATATCAAGATGTCTAGAAATTTCACGAAGGCCAGAATCAGCTGATGCGATAATGGGCCGGCCTTGACGTCGGTCACAGATACGCAGACGTCTTACCTGTTCGGCAAGATGAGGAATGTCTTCCGCTGAAAGCGAACGACCCATATCCCAGAGAAGTACTCGGTTCCATTTTCCAGAAAAAGCCGGTAGTTTTTCTGGCTCTTTCAGGTCAACGTCTGGCAAGGCTGGTGGTGGGCAAATAATCCAAACCCCAGCCTGCTCAGCTTCCACTAAAAGGCTTGTCGAAGCGGGTTCGTGGAGCTGAATGCAATTGAACCCCAATTGTGCGAGTCTCACAAAAGGCTCACCCCGATGTTCAATTGCTCTTGGGAAGAATGGTCTCCCGTCGACTTCGAGCACACCACGAACAAGACCAGCTGTTTCATCATCAACGCTTGGAATATTTCTATTGTCTTGAATTAAGTTTGCCGCTGGTGAATCTGTTCTTGGTAGCTTTGCTGAATCTGCCGTTGTGATTAAGCCAGCAACGGAGAGATCATCGATCGATATGGTGCAGCGAGTGGCACCAAGAGGTATTTCAATTGCAAGCCCACAAATCGTAGCGTTATCTAAGTTAATTTCCGGTCCGTATTGTGCCCGTAATGCCGGCAGTTGTGACTGAAGAATCTTAGGGACATTACCAATCATAAGAGGCTGCCAGCGTGAAGCAGTTGTGGCGGGGGGTCCTGAGACAAAAACTTGTACAGGTTGACGATTGTTTGATTGTGACGCAGGCAGTCGTATTTGGCAGGCAAGGCGAGCAGCTGGATGATCACAACGAATCCAGACCTGGGCAGAGAATTCATCAATGACCATAGATTCTGGAATCGGAAACAAGATTCGACTTAGAGTGGTTCGGTCTGTCTGAAGGGTAATTGTCTCGCAACCAGTACCAGCATGAGTATTAACACTTTCAATACTTTGTTGAAGAACTCGAAGGCCAGGATGTGATGTGACTGTAGTTACCGTTGTGGGTCCGTCAAAGCATTCTGTCAGGCTCGATCCGTTTGAAATATCTTGAAGAACCAGACAAGTTAAAAAGAAAAAAAATCCAATTTTGGAAAAATGAGTCCAACGCAGTCGTGGCTGATTTTTTACCATTTGAGAAATCTTCTGGATGCATTGGTCTTTGCACACCTTGCCAGAAGACCTTTTTTGTATCCCCAGGTTGGTAATTTGAGCCGGTAAAGGAAGCCGTTTCTGGACGTTACGAAAAAGGTACGCAACGAGCTTCAAAATAAAATGAGGCACTACCAGTGACCGGCTGTTTTGACCAGGTTTTTCTAGTAGGCGTAAAACCACGAATGGGCTCCCTCGATATACCGACATGTTATTGCGATGAAGTGCGAATAAGGCTTGTAGCAGGCGGTCAATGGTGTGCTCTAGAGGGGCTGGCCAGACAGTCCGTCTTTTATCTGAAAACAGGACAGTCGGGTAACTTAGGGAAGTATTTTCCGGCATGGAGCCGATGACCAAGGTATTATTGGTTAAGGATTTTTGCCATGTTGACTCTTACAACTGAGGATGTGTCTGCTGCTGTCGTGGAACTCGGCCTCATCGAAGCGGCTGAGATAGCAGGCGTATGGCGGGAACTTGGCTCACAAGAGGTGTCGCCAGAGCAGTTTGGATCGGCCTGCGTGCGAAGAGAATTGCTCACTGGATATCAATGGGAACGTATTCGAAACGGTTACCGCAATGGCTTCTTTTATGGTCGCACAAAAATCCTTTATCAGGCAGGTGCGGGTTCTTTTGCGCGTGTCTACCGAGCCATTGCACAGGATACCGGTGATATTCTAGCGGTGAAGGTCCTGCGGAAACGTTTCTCCTCAGACGAAGCCAAATGTGATCTATTTCTGAGAGAGGGCAGGATGGGGCTGATGCTGAGGCATCCAGGAATCGTTCGTATAGAAGAAGTAGGCAAAGAGGGGTCCAGTAGCTTTATTACGATGGAGTTTGTTGAAGGACAGACACTCCGAGAATTAGTGAAAATCCGGAAAGGCATTGACCTTGTTCGGGGTATCGATTTGGCAACACAACTCGTTGATGCTCTGGAATATGCTCATGCCGAAGGCGTAACACATCGTGACTTAAAAGCATCCAATGTTCTGATATCAGCAAAAGGTCGTGCAAAGCTCGTTGACTTTGGTTTGGCCAGTTTTGCAGAGTCGGTAGGGAAGAAAAATGATGAGATCGGGAAGTTACGAACTGTTGAATATGCAGCATTAGAAGTTGCTGGTGGTGTGCGTGGTGATGATGTACGAAGCGATGTCTTTTTTCTTGGGACGCTTCTCTATCTTTTACTTGCTGGTCGATCACCGCTTAAAGAATCGCGTGATCGGGCAGTAAGAGCTGACCCGAAACGATACGCAGAGGTCGAGCCGCTTGGCAGAGTTGCTCCTCACCTACCACGTGATCTCGTTGACATTGTGCATAAAATGCTTGTACTTAAGCCTAAAAATCGGTTTCAGACTGTGGCTGAAGTAAAGGAAGCACTTAAGCCAATTCAGCTCCGGTATTCGGATGGTGACGCAGGTGTTTTATCAGATATTCCAAAGCCAGCTCGAAAGGTGTCTAAAGACCCGGAAGCGAAACCAAAAACATCTGAAAAGCCAAGAATTATGGTTGTTGAGGTTTCTGGAAAGTCCCAGGATTCTCTCCGACAGTTTTTCTCGAAACAAGGGTTTCATGTTCTGGTTACAGAAAATCCAAAACGAGCGCTCACTCGTTTTGAAACGGTACCACCGCCGGCAGATATTCTTCTGCTGAGTAGCCAGGTACTTGGTTACGATGCTGTGTCAGTCTTTAATGCACTAGCTCCGGACCCATATTTGAAAAAAATTCCGGCCCTTCTTATTACGAGTGCTCGTCAGAAAGAGCTAGTATCTGAAGCCATTGAGGATGATCTTCGACAGGTTGTCATGATGCCATTTAAGGCAAGTGACCTTCTTGAGCGGGTTAAAATGTTGGCAGGTATTAATGTCTAGAAAGACCCTCAGAGAAGTTTGTGAACAACGGTATGAAAAATGAAATTTCCTACGGTTACTTGCAAACCTTTCTATTTCCAGCTGTACCCTTTCCAGCTGTACCCTTTCCAGCTGTACCCTTTCCAGCTGTAATAGATTGTTTGTTTCATGGCGTTCCATTTTGACCAATGTTCACGCGGTGTGAATATTGAGGTCACGTTTTCATGAAAGATTAACGCTTACTTTGCATTCGGTTGAAGTGATTCGGGATAACATTTTCCAAAGACATTAAAATTCCGAGTATTCGATCAGGGTGGATCGGTACTTATTCGTGACTGCCGGTGCCCCCGAAACCAATAAGTGACTTATTTCGCGGATAGAAAAGCTTTTAAGAATCAGTCCCTTTTTTAATTCCACTGTGACAGGAAAACGCCTTCGTAGATATACTACATGTCAGATGAGGTGTGATGACTGAATAGTTTTTCTGTCTTTTTGGCGACCGGATGCTGCAGTCGGCTACCATGAGTTGCACACCTTGAGCCTTTCGGATTGTCTTGTTTTCATGGCGAGAGGTTGAGTAGTTTCTGTTGTGCCGAAGTTTCTTCAAGAAAGATGCTGACGCGATCGAAAATAAACAAGTAAGATCTGGCCTTTTTCAATAACAATCTAAACTCGGTGTTTGGATAATTTAGAAACGTACAGATCAGTTCTCTTTACAAAAATGAAAAATAGTAATTTTTTGTTGCAGACTTGCCGCTCAACGGGCAACAGAAAATAGACTTGTGAGTTTTTACCATGCAGTTAAGTGCTCTCGAAATTGCCGATATAAATAGTCAACTAGAAGACAAGACGTCCACGGAAATTATTGAATGGGCCATTAAGCAGAATAAAAAAACAGTTGTGACAACAAGTTTTGGGTACAACTCTGCAGTCACGCTGCATTTAGTCACTCAGGTCAGACAAAGCGTGCCCGTGGTCTGGGTAGACAGCGGGTACAATCTGGAAGATTCGTATGTGGTTGCTGAGAAACTTATACAGGAACTAGGGTTAAATATTCATGTGTATAACCCGGTAATGTCAACTGCTCGGCGTGAAGCGGTGCACGGAGCAAGCTTCGGAGTACCGGATAATCCAGAATTTGAAAGTTTCAAGTTTCAAGTAAAACTCGAACCTTTTCAGCGGGCATTAAAAGAATTGCAGCCTGAAATTTGGATCAGCGGCATCCGTGGAGAAGAAACAGAATATAGACGAAATCTCGGAATTGTTTCTCTGGACGACAGAGGTATCCTCAAAGTGTCGCCACTATTTCATTGGACAGAAGCCGATGTGTCTGATTACATGCGTAAGTACAACTTGCCAAGTTGTAGACACTATTTTGATCCAACAAAAATTGATTCGCAAACAGAATGTGGGTTGCATCTGAGTCAATTTGAACAGGGCGGCGGTATCTAAATTTGGGCAGCATTGGTTTCAGGAAAACAATGCAATTTCAGGTCTCTGAAGGTGGGGAAAAATCGAAATGTCACGGACTGTTGCGTTGGCGGTTGATCTTGGAGCATCTGGAGGTCGAATTGTTTCAGGTGCCTTCGATGGAAGGCTTCTTGAGTTAAAAGAACTTCATCGATTTGAGAATGGACCAGTGATCTTCGGTGGTCAGCTTGTCTGGGACCTTGTTGGTCTTTGGGGTGGTGTTTTAGACGGGCTACGGGTCGCTGCTAATCAGCATCGTGATGCGATTCAAAGTATTGGGGTTGATACGTGGGGCGTTGACTTTTCGTTCGTGACCAAAAACAATGCGCTTTTATCAGAGCCAGTGTGTCATCGCGACGCCCGTACAAAGGGTCTGATCGAAAAAGCGGCAAGAACTGTCTCCAAGGAAGAAACATTTGAGGCAACAGGGCTGCAGTTTTTAGAGATTAATACGCTCTATCAACTTCTTGCCATAAAGCGAGATCAGCCAGAACTCCTTGCAGCCGCCGATCGATTGTTAATGATTCCAGATCTTATGCACTGGTTGCTTTCAGGGCAGCGTTCTAATGAGCGAACGATCGCGTCGACGACTCAATGTTTTGATTCTCGGAAAGGGCAGTGGGCTAATAATCTTTTAGACCAATTTGAAATTCCTACAAATTTGTTTCAGCAGGTATCCGAGCCAGGACATGATATTGGTAGTCTTCGGACAGATATTGCCGCTGATACAGGTTTACGAGATGTGCGAGTCGTACTACCGGGTTCGCATGATACAGCAAGCGCCGTTGCTGCAGTTCCTGCACTTGAACCACCTTCATCACGACCAGATTGGTGTTATATCAGCCTTGGAACGTGGGCTCTTGTTGGTGCAGAGCTTGATCGACCCCTGGTGACCCCTGAGTGTCTTGCTCATAATTTTACAAATGAGGGCGGTGTTGGAGGCACAACCAGGTTGCTGAAAAATCTGTGTGGTCTTTGGATCGTCCAACAATGCCGGGCAAGTTGGCAAAGGTCTGGGAAAAATTGGGACTGGGATCAGTTGACTGCTTTGGCGGCAGAATCAGCCCCGCTTCAAACGATTATCGACTCAAGCCATCCATCACTTGTGGCTCCGAATGATATGCCCGCGGCAATACAAGAACTCGCAAAGCAAAGTAAGCAGCCGATCCCTGAATCAACTGGTGCGGTGATACGGACAGCATTGGAAAGTGTCGCTGCAAAAGTTTCACAGACACTTCAGGAATTGGATGAACTTATCGGTCGACGTATCGGTAGGGTACACATTGTTGGGGGAGGTGTTCAAAATAAGTTGCTTTGCCAGATGATTGCAGATGCTTCAAATCGCCCCGTAATCGCTGGTCCCGTTGAGGCCACCGCCATAGGGAATCTTCTAGTACAGATTCTGGCTGAAAATGGAAAAATCGATCTGCGTAGCGTACGTTCTGTGGTGCGAGATAGTTTTGATCCAATCACGTATGAACCACAATCGGTTGCAGCTTGGAAGGAACGACTTGCTGAATGTGTCGGCCGGTAGCTGCCGTCGGAAATCGTATGTGTGTGAGCACAAGTGTTTATTGAAACAGTTGAGATACGATTGCAATGAGTCCAGCTGTTACGAGTACTATGGCGGTGCTGATTGCAATTACAAGCCATTGGTAAGCCGCTCTCTCAGTCTGTTCTTCAGCGTATTCAAGACTGTCTTTAAAATCAGCTAGAAACCGCACGTTGCATTGGGGGCAAATCAGTTCTTCATTGAGCAATATTGCTGGGACTGAAATAATGTGACTTGAAGGGCAGGGGATACGGTATTGTTTGGCATGTGCATTCATGCTGCTCGATAGCTTGCAGCAGGGCGTTTGGTTACCTGTCCGTTCTCGACCTCTAGTATTGAGTCAGCGAGAGCGAGAGTGCTTGGTCGGTGGGTGATCATAATCACCGTTCTATTTTCAACATAACGGGAAAGAGCCTCATGAATGAGTTCTTCACTTGCCACGTCGATCTGGCTGGTCGCTTCATCAAGAACAAGTATTTCAGCATCACGAAGGAAGGCTCGGGCGAGCGCGATTCGCTGTCTTTGACCACCGGAAAGACGAAAGCCATTTGGCCCAACTTTTGTTTTATACCCTTCAGGAAATTCAGCAATGAAGTCGTGAGCACGTGCTTTCCTGGCAGCTTCTTCTATTTCTTCTTCGGTAGCATCCCATCGACCATATCGAATGTTGTACAGAATCGTCTCGTTGAAGAGTTCTGTTTGTTGAGTGACTATTGCGATACGTCTCCGCAAATCTTTCACTGCTAATTCAGTGAGCGGTACGTTATCGAGTTCAACAGTGCCTTCTGTGGGGTCATAAAATCTACAGATGAGGTTGATAAGCGTGCTCTTCCCACCCCCGTTGGGCCCGACTATTGCAACTCGTTCACCAAAATTAATAGCCACGTCAACATTTTTCAAAATTGTGTCGATTCCATCGTACGAGAAAGAGACGTTGCGTAACGCAATTTCTCTATGCGGTGACGGAAGATAGTACGGGTTTGATTTTTCTTTCAGCTTGGATGGTGTGTCGAGAAGTGGGTAGAGCGCTTGCGCTCCAACAATTCCGACATTTATTCCAGTTATTACTCCAGACAGTTTGCGAACTGGGTCTGAAGCACCAATGAGCATGCCGAAGAAGACCATGATTCCAGGGACAGTCATTGGCTGCTCTGTCATGGTTACCCCAAATATCTGGGTCTCTTTATTAATGACCAACCACGCTCCAACTGCGATCGATGTTGCAACCATACCAATACCAAGAACTTCAGTAATTGGGTTCGCAAGCGCGCGGTAAAAGGTATGACGAAGGCCGATTTTCATCATCTGTGTCGTACTGTCTCGGAAACGTTTTCGCTCGAAAGGCTCCATCGTGTAGGCCTGAACAGTGAGTACATTATTCAGTGCCTCAAGCAGGACGTGATGGAAACCGAGAGCCTGTGAAAGAATGTTTTTTGATGCACTTCTCATTTTACGATTGAGCCAAACCATCATGAAGCCAACGACAGGTGCTAAGGTGAGGCAGGCGAGGGTTAACTGCCACGAAATACAAAAAGCTCCAGTGAGGCAGGCAATTATTTTGAGCGGTTCAGTGATTGCCCCACCAAAAGTAGTTGTGATCCCACCTGATAGCATGTCCGCGGTGTGCGTTACCTGAGCCATAAAGCCAGCAGAACCTTGGTTCATGAACTGTGTTCGGTCGAGTTCGAGGGCTTTATTAAAAATCCGGACTCGAAGATCTCTCGAGATCCCCATAGCCACAAAGCTCACAAGCATCGTGCCGGTGAGTAGAAGACAGTGTTTTAGGAATGTACTTACGACAATTAAGACAACAACTAAAAGTACAGTCTCGAAAGGATCACTTGGAAGATATTTTTTAATCCATGGTTGTAGTGCTTTGGCAGAGGCCAGGAGGGCCTTGTCGCCTTTGTCCTGAAGTGTGAGCGTATTGATCTCGTTTTGTATGCTTTGTTGTTCTGTTTCAGTTGTGCCACCACCAGTCAGGCGGTCATGAAGCTGCTGGATTTCTCGAGCGTGATTTCCTAATTTTTCTTCAGCATCAAGAATTCTGTTTTCATTCCAAGTCTGCAGTGATTTTCCGTTGAGTGTGACTTCAATGACTGGAAACAGTGCTGCGATATTTGCACCCCACAGTCCGGCCACACCAGCAGAACAGAGAAACGCTGCGAGAAGCAACGGCCATCTTTTTGAAGCATCACGAAGAGCACGAAGGAAATAGTTCATGAACTGTGCTTGATATATATGGAGGGAGAGAAACGTTATAAAAAATTGAGAAATTCACCATAGTCATTTGAGAAACCGACGGAACGGCATCACACGACTATTGAATTTAGTTCGTCTGAATGAGTTCGTTGAATCAACTCCTTTTGAAGTTCTATATGTCCGTAATGATCACAGAATGTACGCGTTTTGCGTAAAGCTTTGGTCTTGCCAAAACGCGGACACACTTGGTCGGGAGAGTAGTCTGTAAGACCTGGGCAAGACAACCCGAAAACCGGGCCCGTTTAGCCGTTTTGCGGAGCTTTTTTACGCTCTTTCGCTGCAAGAACAGTGTTTTCTAAGAGCATTGCAACAGTAAGAGGGCCAACACCTCCAGGCACTGGGGATACCGCTGCTGCGACCTCGACGACCGTGTCGTAGTCAACATCCCCCACGAGTCGGCTTTTGTCTTGCTCTTGGATGCGATTTATTCCCACATCAATCACGACAGCGCCTGGCTTTACCATATCGGCGGTAATAAGTCGTGGGATCCCAACAGCAGCTACAAGAATATCAGCGTGTTGCGTTATTGCTTTGAGATTGGAAGTGTGACTGTGGCATAGCGTGACAGTCGCATCTCCGCCAGGGCCACGACTGGCGAGAAGAAGCGCCAATGGCTTTCCTACGATATCGCTACGCCCAACAATGACAACATGCTTTCCGCGCGTCTCGACTCCAGTATCGAGGATCATTTTTTGAACACCTGCGGCAGTACAAGGAATGAATCGGGGCCGTCCTTGCGAAAGGAGCCCAGCGTTCTCTGCATGAAAGCCATCAACATCACGGTCGGGTGGCACTGCATCGAGTACTATTCTTGAGTCCACATGATCAGGAAGTGGTAGCTGAACGAGAATTCCATCAGCTGGTCCATGCTCCTCGCGGCCAATAGCTTCTACTGTTGCAACGAGTTCAGCAGTTGTTATTGACTCTGGAATTGAGAAGACGTCAGCCGTAATGCCTACGCGTTTTGCCGCAGATTCTTTACTTTTCACATACGACGCGCTGGCAGCGACGTTGCCGACAAGGACAACCACAAGTCGAGGAGGCCGACCAATTTCTTGGGTTATTTCCGCGACCTGCGGTGCAAGACTCTGCTCAATTTTCTGAGCAAGTTCTCGACCATTGAGCTTTGTCGCCGTCATCTAGGTATCTCCGGAAGCAGGACTATCGAAGGTGTTACGGCAACCTTACTGGGACAAAGAGAGCATTTCATAAGGAGTTATTTTAGCTAGAACAATAATCGGTCAAGATTAACCGGACTGCTCTTCCATAAAAGTCATTCGAAGTTGATGGAGAATTTCTTCAAGAAGTTTCTTTTCATCATTTTCAAGATTTCCTGCCGTTTTCTTTTCCAGCATTTCAAGCATGTCGATAAAATGTCGAGCAGTATCAAGGTTTTTGAGTGCTTCTTTTGTGATTGGATTTGGAATTTTCCCAAACGCCATCAACGCCTGTGTGAACATTGTTTGAGCGAGAAATTCGAAGGTAGCCGGTGGAGCCTTCATGGGGCCATTGTCATTTGATGGAGCCGATGGTTCAGTCATAGGGTTATCCAAATGTGGTTGAGTGAAGAGACACGGTAAAAAGGCTTGTTAACAATAGTCAGGTTTTGGCACCGGTGTGATGAGCTACAGCTGCGGCAACAAGGCCCGCAAATAGAGGATGGGCAGCAGTTGGCTTGCTTTTGAATTCAGGATGAAATTGAACGGCAACAAACCAGGGGTGGCTCGCTACCTCTACAATCTCGACAAGACTCTGGTCAGGGCTTGTACCGGCAATGACAAGACCCGCCTGCTCCAGTTGTTGTTTGTAGCCACTGTTAAATTCGTATCGATGGCGATGTCGTTCAGAGATCTCAGAAGTACCATACGCCAAGGCAGACTTGCTCCCAGCTGTAAGTTTTGCTGGTTGGCTGCCAAGTCGCATGGTGCCACCTTTTTCTGTGACACCTTCTTGTTCTTCCATTAAGCAGATCACTGGATGTGGCGTGTCACGAAAGAATTCGGTTGAGTGTGCTTCAGTGAGTTCGGCAACATTTCGGGCAAAGTCGATGACCGCACATTGCATTCCGAGGCAAATCCCCAGAAATGGTAGATTTCGTTCTCGAGCGTAGCGAATAGCTTCAACCTTGCCTTCGACGCCACGTTCACCAAAGCCCCCTGGTACGATCAAAGCGTCAAATCCAGCAAGTGCTTTTTCAGCGCCGTCTCGTTCTATTTCCTCACTTTTGATCGGTTGGACACGTACTTGGGTGTAGTTTGCAATGCCCCCGTGGTCGAGTGCTTCGTAAATGCTTTTGTATGCGTCGCGATGTTCGGCATATTTTCCAACGAGTGCAATCGACACCTCATGCTCTGGATTTCGAAGGCGATGCAAGATATCGTGCCAGCCGTCAAGTTCGGCTCCAGCGGCGGGCAGGTCAAGTTGTTTCAGAATGAGGTCGTCAATTTTGTTTGCCTGGAGCGATAGCGGAACTTCATAGATTGAAAAATCTTTATCGCGCTCTTCGATAACAGAGTTCAGCGGGACATTGCAGAAGAGAGCAATTTTTTCACGGTCTGAAATATCCAGGCTCCGCTCGGTACGGCACACAAGAATGTCTGGCTGAATACCAATTTGTCGAAGGATTCCGACCGAGTGCTGTGTTGGCTTGGTCTTCAATTCCCCTGCGGCTTTCAGAAATGGAACCAGAGTGAGATGGATGAACATGCAATTTTCACGACCACGCTCGAGAGGAATCTGCCGGATCGCTTCAAGAAAAGGCAGGCTTTCGATGTCTCCGACGGTACCTCCAATTTCAGTGATGACAACATCGGTGTCAGCATCATCGAGTTGCAGCACAACCTCTTTGATTTCATTGGTGATATGTGGAATGACCTGGACAGTTTTCCCCAGAAACTCCCCTCGTCGTTCCTTGTTAATAACAGACTGATAGATCTGCCCAGTTGTGTAGTTGCTTTGTCGCGTGAGGTGTGTTGTGGTGAATCGTTCGTAGTGTCCGAGGTCGAGATCAGTTTCGCTGCCGTCATCGAGAACATAGACCTCACCGTGCTGATACGGGCTCATCGTTCCCGGATCAACATTGATGTAGGGGTCGAGTTTCTGCATCTTGACTCGAAGACCACGTGCTTCCAGAAGCATCGCGATTGACGCACTTGTGAGTCCTTTGCCGAGTGAACTGACGACCCCACCGGTCACGAAAATATGCTTGGTCACGCGGCAAAATTCCTGAAAAGACGAGACAAACGAAAAACTGGGCAAATACCGACTCCCAACATAACGAATGACCCAAGTGGATCGCTACTCGGCCAAATCCTACCCGGGGTTTAGTGTTCGCAGACGTGGTGTAAAGTTAAAGTATGGAACAAAACGCAAACATATCTGAGAGTCGTCCCTCCACGGCTGATGTCCGTATCAGGAGCCTTGATCCCCTCATACCACCCGCTCGACTTGTGTCGACCTTTCCGCTGACGGATGCGACGACAGCAACAGTTGTTTCGGGTCGAGAGCAGGTAGAAAAAGTACTTGCTGGCAAGGATGAACGCCTTCTTGTCGTTGTTGGCCCTTGTTCGATTCATGATCTCGACGGTGCCCGTGAATACGCTTCAAAATTAGTCAAACTGTCGCAGGAGCTTTCAGATCGACTCCTCGTAGTGATGCGTGTCTATTTCGAGAAGCCACGAACCACTGTTGGTTGGAAAGGATTGATTAACGATCCACACCTCGATGATTCTTTTGATGTGGGTACGGGTCTGCGTATGGCTCGTGAGCTTTTAATCGAAATTGCAAATATGGGATTATTCACGGCAACAGAATTCCTGGAGCCAATTACCCCACAGTACATTGCTGACACAATAGTCCTCGGTGCTATTGGAGCCCGCACGACTGAGTCACCAACACATCGTCAGATGGCGAGTGGTCTTTCCATGCCAGTTGGCTTCAAGAACTCAACAGATGGTTCACTTCAAGCTGCTGTTGATGCGATGCAAGCAGCCAGGTCATCACATTCGTTTTTGGGCATCGATAATGGTGGTGGTATTTGTGTGGTATCAACGGCTGGAAATCCATGGGGCGTTTTGATGCTTCGTGGTGGTCGAGCAGGTTCAAACTACTCCCCGGACATGCTTCGTGATGCGAGAACGCAACTTGAAAAAGCAGGATTAACACCCCGAGTGATTATCGATTGCAGCCATGCAAATTCTGGAAAGGATCACCGCCGTCAGTCGATCGTCTGGCGAGATGTTCTCGAACAGCGTGTCGCTGGTGATGCATCGATCGTTGGTTTAATGTTGGAAAGTAACCTGAATCCTGGCAAGCAGGCTCCCGATCAGGACCGATCAGCTCTTGAGTATGGTGTTTCTATTACCGACGCTTGTATTGGTTGGGACGAAACAGAAGTGCTGCTTCGTGAGGCCTACAACAGCCTTGGCGAGTGACGGTTTTGTCTTGTTTTTCTCGCATGTTCATGTGAATACATGATTGATTCAAAGAATTGCTTCATAAAAAATACAAAAGTATTTTTTTGGGGTCTATTT
>CAJXFK010000086.1 GCA_913052575.1 uncultured Planctomycetaceae bacterium | reverse complement strand
GTTTGTGCCGGATAGCCTCTCCATTACCTCATATGCCCGCGTTCACAGCCTTGCTATTGGGGAACGCGTCAATCTTTTTCTCGCAGCTTGTGCCGGCCTTGCCTACGCCCATCGAAACGGTGTGCTTCATCGTGATTTGAAGCCGAAGAATATTATTGTAGGTGACACGGGTGCCGTGAAGGTAATTGACTTTGGTGTCGCGCGTTTAGTCAGAGGCGGCAATGGATTGCCAGCGAATGATACTGCTACCGGCGAATTAGTCGGGACTTTGCAGGCGATGAGCCCGGAGCAGGTGTCGGCCACTGCATCTGAGATAGGCACGCCAACAGATATCTACGCACTGGGTTTGATTCTCTATGAGCTGCTTGCGAACCGTCGGGCGTACGATTGCAATTCGGAATCACTGGAAGCAGTAATTAAGCGTATTCAAGAGTTCGATCCGCCCGCACTCAACACTTTGGTTCCTGGTGTAAGTCGCGATCTGTCGACTATAGTCGCTACTTGCCTTCGAAAGGACCCAAAAGAACGGTACCAATCTGCTGGTGATCTAGCCGCCGACCTAAATCGGTACCTTAAGGGATCACCAATTAGGGCCAGGGACCCATCGCTCGTTGATTCCTTGCGATATTGGTGCAAACGAAACCGACTTTTAATGGCTGGAATGTCCCTTCTGGCAGGAGTGTTGATGGCCTCGGTTGTCACTATTACCTTATTCGCTCTCCGTGCAGAGAAGTCGCGGGTGGCAGCCATGAAAGAGCGCAATCGTGTTTCAGGCATGCTCGATTTTTTTCTTGACGCTTTTCGTGCATCAAGTCCCGAATTACAAGGACCAGATACGCAGCTGCGTGATGTTCTCGAGCCCGCGGTCAAAGATGCAGAGGTTGCATTTGCTTCTGATCCCCGCAGCCTTGCTGAGGTGCAGTTGACGCTGGGTCAAACGCTTCGCAGCTTGAGTGCCCTCGATGCCGCAAATGTGGCTGTTGAAGCTGCCGAGCGGTCGATGACGGCGCCGAATTGGCCAGAAGACAGTCAGCCAGAGATAGCTACCAAAGTCCTGCTCGAAAGGGCGAAACTTGAACTGGTTCGTGGTAACTATGCCGGAGCGCAGGCAGTTCTAGCCAAAGGGATCAGGCAAGCGTATGCAATTGACCCCCGAGCATCTCTATACGCCGACGGATTGGCTCTTGAGGCAGGTATTTACTTCCAACTTGGCGACCTTGACGAGGCAGAAAAAGTACTGAGGAAGAGCCTTGCTCTTATGGAGGAGGCGGGTGATGACGGTGATGATTATTCAGACCGCTTGATATTTCTAGCCAACATTCTTTTTTCAACTCGGGCGAGGTTTCAAGAGGCTGAAGTTGTTGTTGAGCGCATTGTTGGGCTCGAGGAAAAGCGACATGGTCCGGAGCACCCGCGAGTTGCACGTGCCCTCCAGCAACTTGCTCGTATGTACAGGGTAAGGGTAGAGACAGCCGCTTTAGTCGAGCCAATTATTCGGCAAGCGGCTGAATTAATTGAAAAGGCTTATGGTCCCGAGCATCCAGCGACAGCCTCTGCGATTGCAAAACTCGCGCAGAGCCTTATCAGGAGTAATCATCTTGATGAGGCAAAGCAGCTCATCGAACGATCCTTGGCTATTTATGAAAAGCACTTTGGTGAGCAACATGACAAGACGGCTGCAGCGATTGAATTGCTGGCAAATTGGTATGCAGCAGGGCGTGACTATGCTGCAGCGTTGCCACTTCAGGAACGAGCAGTACGAATTTTGAGGCAGAGTGGTAGTGACGATCGTGGAACGGTGCAGAACAGTCTTATTACGCTGGGAGGGTATCGAGCAAAGCTTGGTGACAAGTCTGGGGCCGTGACGGCCTATCAGGAAGTGTGGCGAGTTCTCGAACCAATGGCTGTGCCTGATTCGAAGGCAGCTGTGGATAATATTCAGTCCGTCGTTCTTCTTGCAAGTTTGGTTGAGGTCCTGCTTGAACAGGGCAAGTACGTTGAAGCTGAAAAGTACGCGCGACAGTGTCTCGATATTGCTGAGAATAATTTCGATGACGGACATCCGATCTGGCGGTTTCGGGGAAGAGTTCCAATTGTCAATGTGCTCTTGCTAACTGATCGAATTGATGAGGCAAGGCTCATCGTCACGGCCTGTAGGGATGTGTTTCGAATAGCCGATCCAGAACATCCTGAATGGAAGCGTATAAGGGAGCTCGAAAAGCGATTGCAGGTTGCTGACACGGCATTGAGGGAGCCTGCTCTGTGAATCTTGATTCACTTATGGTTGCTATTCCGGGATCAGGCACACGGTGGCGAGTGCATCGGCCTCCACGTATATGGGGGCAAGAATAATAGCTGGGGCACGGAGACAATCGCGTTTTATGCGGCTAACAGTTTGGGGGTCCATAACAGGTCTTTGAGGTGAACAAGCTGCGAAGGATAGTCTCAAAGTCTTTTTGTTTCCCATCCCATTGGGCAAGCAGAGTGAATGGGTTGTTACGGGCGGCTTGCCCATATTTGTCGTTGTTGGCATACACGAGTTTTCCTTGCCCAGAATAGAGTCCTTTGCCGTGGTAGCCGGGAAGGTTGGCTTTTGGAAATTCTTTCTGTGCTTCGTCATAGAAAAGAGTTTCAGTTCCAAGAGTGTGTCATCAATTTGGTGAAGGCGGCGCGACAGTATCGATCTTGGCAGCCAGTATGAAGTCGTTTTCGGAAAGGCCGCCGATGGCATGGGTATAAATCTCAACCCGGACATCTCGGTAGTTTTCCAGATGGAGGTCAGGATGGTGCTGCTCACGCTCGGCGAGAGCACCAATGGTATTGATCAGACGGATACCATCACGAAAACTTTTAAGTTGCCAGTCGCGGCGGATTCGTGTGCCATCCTGGCTGAGCCGCCAGGCAGGTAGCGCGGCAACCTGGGCAGTAGCTTCTGCTTGTGAATACTTTGCAACGCCCCCTTCGCAGGGGACACATTGTTTCGTCTCTAATATCGAGGCTGCCAGTGCTGGATTCATTAGGAAATCTTTGAAGAGGAAAGCAAATTAAAGTGGGCAAAGCAAAAGTTGCTGCCCTCAAAAAAATTATAGCTGAAGATTATCGCAGTCTTAACAAGCAATTTTTTGAGTTAGAAAGATCACAAATTGACTTCTATCTGCAACGCATAAATGCAGAGGGTATGTGCGGATTGTACAAAAATAAATCTGACTTTCTGTCTCAATCAGTTGTGATTAGTTAAATGAAATATGCAGTATCTTTCAGCTTTACAAGCAAGGCAAGCTATGAGCTAGGCGTGTCGATGTACCATAGGCTTTCTGTTTTTAACGAGTTGCATGAAGAGAATGGAAGAATGGTCGGTCATTCATTTGGATTGGCGTCGGTAGAACGACACGCCACCGCATAGAACCAAGATAACTTTGCTTCGCGGGCTTTGATGCGTTCCGCTTTCTTTTTTAACGCGCAGCTTTTGTTTCTTCTTTCGTGGACATGAGAGTGGGCCACATGTATGGTTGGGGATGGTCGTAAACGTGAGGAAGAAAATACATACGAGCCTCGACACCCACAAGCGAGCTCATCAAAAACAATAACACAAGAAAGATTGTGCTGATGTCTTATTCCATTACCCCTTTGTTGCTACTCATAACGCTCGTCTTAACCATCAGTCAGACGCAGGCACAAACGGCTGAATCGACGACAATCGCCTTTGGTGCATGTGCGCATCAGGATCGTGCACAACCTATCTGGGATGCCGTCATTGCCAAGCGTCCGGACCTGTTTATTTTCACAGGTGACAATATTTATGGCGACACTACCAACATGGCAGCCATGCAAACCAAATACAACAAACTTGCTGCCAAACCCGGCTATCAAAAACTTGTAAAAAGTACGCCGATCCTTGCAGTCTATGATGACCACGACTACGGCCAAAACGACGGTGGCAAGGATTACCCCGAACGCGAAGCCTCTGCCAAGATGTGTCTAGACTTTTTCAATGTCCCCCAAGACGATCCACGACGCACACACCCAGGCATCTATGGCTCAAGCATCCTCGGTGAGGCCGACCAACGCATACAGATTATTTTGCTGGACACCCGCTACTTTCGTGACGACCTCGACCGCAATAGGCTCACCGACCAGGAAAAAAAAGACTTTGGAAAGGTTGGCTGGTATCAACCCACTACGGACACCTCACGCACACTCCTTGGCGAACCGCAATGGGTGTGGCTGAAGACCCAGCTTCGAAAACCAGCCAAGGTACGCATCATCGTGTCGAGTATCCAAACTATCTCTTGGGAAAAAGGAATGGAGTGCTGGGGTAACATGCCTCACCAGCGCACCCGCCTCTTCAAACTTATTGCCGACACAAAAGCCCAAGGCGTAGTCTTGATATCTGGCGATGTCCATTTTGCTGAGATATCGAAAACTGATGAAGGCCCCTACCCTCTTTACGACATCACCTCCAGCGGACTCGCCCAAAAACCTCACCCCTCATGGCCCAAAGCGATAAATCAATACCGCCTCCCAGGCTGCCTCTACGTGGGTGAAAACTTTGGCCTGATCACCATCGACTGGGCAACCAAAACCCTGTGTCTCCAAGCCTGTGATGTTCAAGGCCAACCTCGGTTCACTGAAAACATCACCATCAGTGCCTTGCAAATCAAATGATTGATGGTGTGCGTACACAATGCATTCCTCAAGAAGAATTTTGTCTGATACGAGTTTGGCTATTGAACCCAAGCCATAAAATATCATCGGCGATGAGCAGAAAAAGAGCAAAGACCCTCCGACTGCCCATGAGAATCAGGTAATAGAGAGTCAGAATGCTGATGAGGAAAGCTCCTCTGAAAATGTGTCACTGCGCAACGATCCCGATAGGAAAGTCCAGAGTCTGAACCGTCAGCCTCAAGATAAACTACACCCGGATTGTGTAGATGAGGAAGCGGTATCACTACGATTGAGAACCGACTGAAGTGACACGGCAGTTGTAATAGACCATCATTTCGAGATGATACGCGTGGGTCACTAAAAGTTTTTAATGAGTTGAACAATTGCCTGATTTGAGAATGGCAATGGTCCAACGAGCGGTACCTCGAAACCAGCGAGAAGATACCAATCACGACCAACTCCTGTTCGCATCCCCGGGGTGATGCTGAAGTAGGTTGCATTCCCCCCATTGATTTGAGTGTGCAGGTTGGTTGAGACTGTTCCACACAGATGTTTAAAAACAGAAGCTTTGTCATCAGTCAGATAAAAGCCACTTGCAACCCGAGCATCAAAAGAACTGAAGGCACTTGGCGAAAGGTTGAAACCAGTCCAGGGATTCGCTTCCAGCAGCGGCGCAGAAACAGCTGTGAGATTCGTAGGGACTGTGACACCAACGCCTCCTCGAAGAATCCATTTGCCTGTCGGATTGAGCCAAAACTCAACATCTGGTGAGAGACTGGTGACCCCGTTACCTGTGAGCACGCTTCCGGTTGGGCAACGAATGTAGCAGTTGGCAGTGAATGAGTATTCTTTATCTTCAGCAAGAAGAAAACGAGGTGCCACTGTGAGGTCACCCGTGCCACGGAAAGTTACAGATGTCGGACTGAGAGCATCAGGCGCAATGACAGAAAAGGGAAGGAACCAGCCAATCTCAAAGCGACGATTGAATGGTGTAAAAAGAAACAGGTTTCCGCTAGCTGTATCCGCAACTTCAGGAGTACCTTGTGCCCACGAACCAGACAACACAGCGAGTCGATAGAAGGCTCCGTCGGCACTGTTAATCCAGG
The DNA here is from genome assembly GCA_913052575.1 of uncultured Planctomycetaceae bacterium. Taxonomy (GTDB): domain Bacteria; phylum Planctomycetota; class Planctomycetia; order Pirellulales; family UBA1268; genus UBA1268. The sequence continues at coordinate 7,587 of CAJXFK010000086.1, read as the reverse complement.
TCTGTCGAGGGGTGTGATGTGAAATTGAATCGTAGGGGCTTTCCCACCCATCGCTTAAAAAATCTGAAAGAGAGAGGGGACGCCAACAGTCTGTGTCGAGCGGTCCGACAAGTGATTCCCACCATAGTTCAGACCGAGTTTCAGGCGGCCGGCAATCTGGAAGACGTACGGCACTCCAAGCAGGATTTATGTATGTACAGAACATAAGCAAACATGTTGCCAGTACATAAACTTTTTCTACCGGACTGTCTTTCATATTTGTTGGCTGTGAGGTACGGGCGAAGAATAATGAATTCTCAGCAAAAGCATTCGTGCTTTCTTTCCGAAAGCGTTTATAGAATCGACCTGTCCGCTTTAAGCAATCCAACAATTTGGAACTGGCTTGAAAAAGCCACAGAAAAGTTTTCCTACTTTGCCTTCGTTACCAGACTGTGAATCAAATGGCTCGGACGTCAGTTGTTGGATGGAGATATTCGCTGCGTCTCCGAGCACCACAAGGGATTCATCAATATGTAATTATGTCTTTTTAAAGATAGGCTCGGACGTCTGGTGTTGGAAAGAAGTCAGCGTCTCCGAACCTACTCGCACCATCCATGGATGTCTCTGTAGATGTCGAATCTGTTCGTATGATCATTCAATAATAAAAGGTTTGTTCATCCTAAGATTTCTACCTGTACGACACCAAGCAGCAAGCTTCTTCTCACTGCGGGTACCGGAAGCTGGCCGAGTCGTACGTAACTCCCTCTTCTACTAATGTTGCAATGATTGGATCTCTCTTCATGTGTTTGACAACATGATCATCTACCATTCTAAAGATCGTGCCTTTGCCCTCATCGTTGTGAATTGGAATCTGATAGTCCTCAACCTCACCGTCTTTCTCTGTAAACGTGAAGGTGAACTCTTTTGCCTTCACTTTTACTGGCCGTTTCTGTTTGCTGAGAATATGGACTGCAATACTGTCACTATCTACACAAATTTCTGCAATAAAAGATTCTTTTCCAAGAGTGATGAGTTCGCCACCATGTGGACCATGGGGAAAAGAAAATTCTTTCGATGAAGATGTTTTACCGTCTCTTGTAATGCTCATAACAATTGGATCTCTGACGATATGATGAACCACGTGACTACTTTTTCTTTGAAAGACACTCTCCTCACCCTGTTGGGTCCTTTCAATTTTGTAATCTTCTTTTTCTCCGTCTGGTTCCGTAAATGTGAGCGTAAGAAACTCAAGTGTGTTTTTTACAGGCTTTTGATCTTGATCCAGCAGTTGGGCAGTAACAACATCCCCACCAGTTACCACTAATTCGATGTGCTGATCTCCGCCTTCAAGTTCCACTAAAACCCCTCCATGTGGACCATGATGATGGCTGCCATGATGGTCAGCGTGGGCTGTGCCAATCGTGAGCCAGCTCAAAAACAGCGTAAGAAAGTATGGGCTTGATTTCATCTTTTGCTCCCTTGAACGTGCGTAAAACACGATATATATCAAAAACAGTGTTCTTATTGAGACTAAGTCTCAATACATTACCATCGAGCTTATCTCGCGGCAAGGGGGTCAAATGGTTCTATATTTAGGTGGCCGTAACTAAGGGATGCCCAAAGGCATCTCCAGTAATGAGTCGCATCTTCCACAACGACTTGTTCATTGCTTGACGAGGCTCGTTTCGACTTCCTCCCGTGTCATCAATTGAGTCACCAGTCCCACTGAATCCTTCACATGAATGAAGGTTATTTTTTCCTCGTGACGCGATACAACGTCCGGAAGATAATGTGTGACTTCGTCAAATACTCCTCCCTTGATGCATACAAGAAGCCTTTGACTGAGTTCGCTTAGGTGCTGGTATCTATTCTCTCACCGAGTACTGCAGAAGACTTAGCCGCCATGGTTCTTCAGTCCTACGTATGCCCGATACCTGCCAGGTGATATCCCACATTGTCGTTGAAATTGGCGGTAGAACGTCGAAAGATCATGAAACCCGCATTCAAAAGCGATCGAAGTTACTGGAAGGTCTGTTTCATGCAGACGATGACGGGCGTGTTTAATTGCCAAACGACGCACATGCTGCAACCAGGTGTCACCTGTAATTTCAGCAAACAATTTTGTGAATGTACGACGAGGTATGGCAAGCTTTTCAGCGGCAGCATTTATCGAAGTCTCTTCGAAGAAATGGCTCGGGAGTGACTCAATGTACTGTTGAATCTGTTGCCGATAGTCTCCCGAACTCCTATCAACTTTGTATGTCTCTCGTGATTTTTCGCAGATCATCGTGATCAGCTTTAAAGCATCAGTGACCATGGCGATGGGACGCATCTTTGATGTTAACTGTTGCGTATGTACCATCCGCCGTACAACGGTTGATACCCGATGTGCGAACTGTCTTTTACGTGGTAACGTACAACACGGCAATTGTGGAATCAATGATGAGTCAAATCGCAGGACGCCGCGTGCGACACAGCATACGTAAAGACTCGATGCAGCATTTGGACCATCCACAATCCGATTGCGAGTCCCCGGAGGAATGCAGATCACATCTCCCTCAGAAAACGAAGTCCTTTTTTTTCCTAATAAAAATGTCCCGTTCCCATTCAGAACATAGACGATTTTGACGAATGAATGCGTTCGCCACTCCATGATAAATTTCGAACTGTGATGGCTTTCCAAAACCAGAATACCCCAACGAGGCAATTGCTCCGGTAAGGCTCGATCGGTCAGTAGGGGTTTCATACAGCTCCTGTCAGCTTCTTGCCCGAATTGCAAACTTAGGAAATCCCAATTATCCAAGACGCTGTCCTTAGTTGCAAGTACTATCACATCATGACAATTTCCCCGAGCACATGACATTTTCCTCCGAGCAAAAGGACCCGGTGCAAACACCGTAGGCTGTAATGAAGCAAGCTGACATTCAGGCGCTACTGACACCGCACCGCACGATCACTGGTATCTCGGCGATACTTCTACCCTTCAACGAAGACCATACAATCGATTGGGAGGGATTCGAGAGCCATCTTCAACGCACGCTTCGTGCCGGACTGATTCCTGCTGTGAATATGGATACCGGATATGCCAACCTCATTGATGAATCAACGTGTCTGGAAGTCCTGCGACGTACGCATGCCCTCACGGCTGGTGCCAAATTTATTGCTGGTGTTTTTGTCGGTGATTCACCAGGGAAGCCATTCGATGCTGATCGCTATCGGCATGGAATCGATCAGGTACAGACTAGTTGTGGGACACCAATTTTCTTTCAATCCTATGGGCTGATTGAGTTATCAGACGCAGATGTTGTATCTGCCTACGAGACCCTCGCAGCATCGTGCGATCAGTTCTTATTTTTTGAACTCGGAAAGACTTTTGCTCCCTTCGGTAGGATTTACTCACTTGAAATTTATGAACAACTCATGTGCATTCCAAATGCGATTGGAGCCAAGCATTCTTCACTACATCGCCTACCCGAGTGGCGTCGACTTGAGTTGCGGAATCGTATCAGACCGGAGTTTAAAGTCTTTACAGGTAATGACCTGGCGATCGATATGGTCGTGTACGGGAGTGACTATTTATTAGGCTTAAGTACATTTGCACCCGATGCATTTGCAGAACGTGACGCCATGTGGGCAGCAGGTGACAGCCGATTCTACGAAATGAATGATCTCCTGCAGCGTTTAGGAGCTTTTACATTTCGTTCTCCAACCCCTGCATATAAGCACTCCGCTGCAATGTTTTTGAAAATTCGAGGCATGATCAATCACAACATGACACATCCTGATGCACCAAAGCGCCCCCATACAGATCTCGAAATACTGGAATCAATAGCGAGTGAGCTACAAGACGTATTGGAGGGATGCTCCTAATGGCCTATCCACGCGTCGCGAGTTTAAAGACACACGCCGAATTCACTCGCCATATAAGTGAGTTGCCACTACGACTTCCTTGCGATGACACGGTAGAGAGCGGCCCCGAGTCGGTACTGGCCCAATCCATCAGCTTCCATGACGTTACAATTGGCAATCGATTCAGCATCTTACCCATGGAGGGTTGGGATGGGACGGTCGATGGAAAACCGACTGAACTGACACGCCGTCGATGGAAGAACTTTGGACGTAGTGGAGCGAAGTTGATCTGGGGTGGTGAGGCCATTGCTGTGCGACATGATGGAAGAGCCAACCCCAACCAACTCCTCATCAACGAACTCAATCTAGCTGAGATCGAATCCTTGCGTACCGATCTTATCGCCACTCATGAATCACATTTTGCAAGTTCCAGTGACCTGTTGGTCGGACTGCAATTAACTCATTCGGGTCGCTTTTCCAAACCAAATGCGAAAGATCGTAGTGAGCCGCGAATCGCCCAGCGAAATCCTGTACTTGATGCCCGCCTTGGAATTACTGATGACTCAGTCATGGTAAGCGACGATGACCTATCACGACTGATTGAGGACTTTATCCAAGCAGCCGTGCTTTCTAAAAAAGCTGGATTCAAATTTGTTGATATCAAACAGTGCCATGGGTATCTGGGTCATGAACTCTTAAGTGCTGTTGATCGTCCTGGAAAATTTGGTGGAAGTTTTGAAAATCGAACGCGATTTCTGCGAGAGATCGTTGAGGGGATTCGAGGCTGCACGTCCGACTTTGAAATTGGAGTCCGTGTCAGCATCTTTGATTTTATTCCCTACCAACCGGGACAGAATCGTGTCGGTATTCCCAATGAAAACGGAGATCCTCGACTCGCTTTCGGTAGTGACACTACCGGCAGTGGGATTGACCTCAAGGAACCATCAGCGTTTCTTACACTCCTGAAATCCCTCGGTATTCGACTCATTTGTACAACTGCCGGGAGTCCTTATTACAATCCGCACATCCTACGTCCAGCTTTTTTTCCACCGAGCGATGGCTACCAGCCTCCTGAAGATCCCCTCGTCAGCGTAGCACGACAGATTTTGGCAACGGCTGAATTAAAACGACAACACCCCGACTTGATTTTTATTGGTTCGGGGTACAGCTACTTACAAGAGTGGCTGCCTCATGTGGCTCAAGCAGTTGTTCGTCAGGGCGGCGTTGATTCCGTAGGACTTGGACGCATGGTGCTGTCTTACCCGGAACTTCCTGCAGACGTTCTTGCTGGAAATGTGATGGCGCGTAAAAAGGTCTGTCGTACATTTAGTGACTGTACAACCGCACCACGACATGGATTGGTAAGTGGTTGCTATCCACTTGACCGTTTTTACAAAGAGCGTGAAGAAAATAATCTGCTGAATAGTTTGAAGCAAAGTATTTCAACTGGATTCACTGAGGGAACAACTCATCAAAATCGAAACGATCGATAATGGAAGGGCTTCTTTATTGTATGGCTATTATTTCAACAACTTGGTCCGAGTCAAAAGCTGACTTCAGACGATGAAGAGAATCGTAAGACGAAGCGTGTCTCCTCATTCCCAACGGTATACTCACTGGCGATTCCACAACGTGCAGCCTGTTGTCAGACCGGATGGTACCGCTGTCGATGGCATGCTACTGTTTTACGGTTGGGGGATTGGAATACGCCCAACACCAAAACATGCCTGCTGCACGAGTAAACAAAAAATGATCGGCAGCCAAAAGTAAGATTGCTGCCGAATTTCTTATAAAGCAATACAACCATGAAAACCACTTCGGACATTTTTCTGATCGTACTCATTGTGTTGTTTTCGACTTTAGACAACACACCCTTGAGAGCAACTCCACCATCGCGGCCAAATATTATTTTATTTATTGCTGATGACGTAAGTTGGAATGACATTGGGTGTTATCAAAAAGCAAACGGTGACAAGCATATTGTTGCTCGGACTCCAAACATTGATCGACTTGCCGGCAATGGACGTCGGTTTGATCAAGCGATTCTTACGGCCAGCAGCTGCTCACCGAGTCGATCAAGCATCGTTACCGGTCGGTATCCCCATAACTGTGGGCGCGCGAGCGAACTGCATCAACCAATTGCCTCTCACATTCCATGGTTTCCCCGTCTCCTTAAAGATGCTGGTTACTACACGGCACTTGTAGGAAAAAATCATATGTCTTCCGAAAAAACTAAAGATGGAAGTCCGGGTCAACCTCCCGCGTTTGATCTGATCAGCGGACGAAAAGTTCGAGGGAATCAGGGTGGTCATGTCGACTGGGTAAAAACAGTACGGGAACGACCTGTAGATAAACCATTCTTTTTTTGGTTTGCATCATATGATGCCCATCGTTCTTGGGATGGTGATAATGATTGGGACAAAGAGCGGTATGGACCACGACACAGTAGACAAGACGGCACTGTCCCAGCATTCTTAGTTGACGATGAAGCAACACGTGAAGACCTTGCATCGTACCGGAATGAAGTCACAAGGTTTGACTCGTTTATCGGAGAAGTGGTCAATGAATTACAAAGACAAAACGTATTGAGCAATACTCTCTTGATCATCATGGCTGACAACGGCCGACCATTTCCACGTGCAAAAACACGTCTGCATGATTCGGGCATGAGAACTCCTTTCATTGTTTATTGGCCAAAAGTGCTAAAAAAACCAGGTAAATCGACAGTGAGTCTCATCAGTGCGATTGATATAGCTCCCACACTTTTGTCAGCGGCAAATGTCCGTATTCCCCCTACGATGCAGGGCGTTAATTTTTTATCAATTCTGGAAGAACCCAGTGCCGTTGTCCGGCAGGTCGCTTTTTCCGAACATAACTGGCATGACTATGAAGCACATGGCCGTTCAGTAAGAACGGATGATGGATGGCTTTATATAAAAAATAATCGACCTCAACTTCCATGGCAGGGACCAGCTGACTCTGTACGATCACCGTCTCATGTTTCCTTACAAACACTCCGCGACCAACCTGATGATCTATCGGTTGCTCAAAAAGATGTGTTTCGGGCACCACGCCCTCAAGAAGAATTATTCTTTACGCCAAATGATCCACTTCAGCTAAAAAATCTTGCCTCAGTAGCAGAAGATGCAAAGACGCTAAAGCAAATGCAAATGTTTTTACAGACATGGACAGAAGAAACCTGTGACAGTATCCCGATGACTATCTCGCGCGATCAATTTGATCGTGAAACAGGGAAGCCGCTCCTTCCTAAATCAAAATCGAAAGATTGGTTTCGAGGGACACCTGCGGGTTGGGACCGAAAGGCAGATCGTACCCTCGAGCACGGACCAACGTAATGATTTGATACTACAAAAGTAGAAGGATTCTTCAGTGCTACCAAAGTAGAAAAAGTCTGCAATGTCAACGTACAAGAACTTCCTCTCAAGTCTGGACAATAACCACTTCTGCTACCAGTTGCTCAGACTTTCAAACGACGCTCTCGAGCACGCCTAGGGCATTGATTCAATTCTGAAGTTTTTTTCTTCCGGTCGTAAAGTCTTTTACAATCACAGCTCGATCATATTCGTCACCCAACACTGTATATGCAACGTACGTAAGTGTCTCGCCGTCAATACTGATCACCTGGTAGAACTGGGTCTGTTCACCTTTTTTATCGCGGCTATACCCGTCCACTGCATATCCTCTCATCTGCTCATCATCGATAACATACTGTTTGGGTCCACTCACAGAGGTAACGTA
>CAJXFK010000085.1 GCA_913052575.1 uncultured Planctomycetaceae bacterium | reverse complement strand
ACAACTGGATCTGTTGGCATTGGCATCCCGCCATGATCGTGATCAATCATCCCATTACCGTTGATATCTAGCTGGAAGAGTGATTCTTTTGCGGCGATCGATGTGTCACTAGGACTGTCTTCACCAACGAACACTCCACTATCACTCAGAACCCAGGCATAGACATCAACACCACCGCCATCAAGAACGCGTAGGCGACCAAGGTCATCTCGAGCTGCGGCGAGGATCGTTGCACCATCTCGGGTAAGAGGAACACTACCCTGCCAGTAGTCATCTGAGCGAGTGATCGCTATCGCATCACCACCAGACTCACTCACATAAGCGAGGCCTGCTGCGTCAACCAAGACACTTACATCTGTTGTCGAAGCAACAACAGTGAATGAAGTATTTCCTGGATCAGTCACAACTGGATCCATTGGCATGGTGCCATGATCGTGATCATCGTGGCCGTCCATTGGTGGCATCACTGGCTCAGCTGGCACAACCGGTGGTGCTACTGGAGATGAAACAGACTCCATGTTCAGACCAACGGGATCACCGAGTACAACCATGCTCTGGTAGTACTCCATCACACCTGAGTTTGAAACATCGAGCGCTGGCCATTGTGGCCAATCAAAGGTGTCATTCATGAATGGCTGAGATTGATCCCAACTCAGAACTGTCAGATGGTTAACGTCATGGTTGATCGCAACTCCTTCAATAGACAAGTAGCCATGCGTTCGACCGTGCATCACGCCACCATAGTGTGGCTCCATCTTGAGCGTACTGATGAACGTGTCAGCAACACCGTATTGCTCAAGATAGTCAGCGTAACCAGAGATTCCAAACTCTCGAACCATCGACATGACGTCCGCTGGGTCGCCAAGCCGAGCTGTTCGCTGGATGTCTGCCAGAATTTGTGGATCATATTTATCCTGGGCAATCCAACCAACTTTTGCACCCTGCATGGCATAGTAGAGACCGACACTCTGAATGTCGTTTCCGTATGGATCAGCATTGTTTGTCAACTGTTCAGCGAACGCCCATTCACCAACATCATCAATAGTCGAAGCTGAAAGACCTAGGAATGCACGCAGGTTGTTGTATGCGTCCATGGCCTCTGTTGTGATGGCTGTTCGGCCGCCAACCAGTTCATGATTATGAGAGTTGTTATTGGAATCATGGAATGTTCCATATGCCGTAATGTCAATAAACTCTCCCGATGAAGCTGGTGGAGCCATATGATCATGACCGTCATGATCATCCATGGGCATGTCATCGTGGTCATCATGACCGTCCATAGGTGGCATCACTGGGACAACTGGATCCGTGACTGGGTCAGTCACAACTGGATCTGTTGGCATTGGCATCCCGCCATGATCATGATCACTGTGATCATGGCCATCATGCGGAGCTACACTTCCTGGACTTGTCTGAAAACCATCCGTAAGCTCACCAGCCGGTGCTTCTGGAGTAACTAATTCGGAGCGACTCACCATCGTCAACTGCTCCACCGTAAATCCAAAAGGAACCTCGAGCTGATCCTCTACCATCTGATCGTGGTGAAATTCAATGTTACTAGCAACTAGATCGCTCTTTGCAACACCAACTAACAAAACGCTTTGGCCCGTTGGCTCAACTGATATGAGCAAGCCTTCATCGGTATCATCAACAGAAAGACGTTCTCTTGTACCGAAGTAAAGGAAACTCAATTTCGTAGTAGCAGGATCAAAATTCTCGATGCGCTCCTGTACACCATATTCGTGGGAACGAACATATACCGTGTTCGCATCTCGAGGCCCAACACCTAACTCCCACGAAAGAACTCCGCCGATGTCCTGACGAAGATGCTCATTTACAACAACTCCGAAATTTTCAGCAGTTAAGTCACTAAAGGCTACGCCTGAGACAACCTGATATTCTGGCGACCAAGCCCAAGGGTTCACAATCGCAACTTCACCAGATTCTGTTTTACCAACAATTAAGTTGTGAACGGAAACATCTCCAAAATCAAGCCTATCTGTCGAAGGATTAAAGCCAACAATATCCGAACTGGATGGAGAAATTGTGAATACATTGCCCTGACCATCGACTGGGTCAACAACTGGTGCTGGTTCTGGCATCGGAAGTGGCGTAGGCACCACTGGACTCGGGGCGATGGGCTGCGGGCCGTCATGAATACCCATGACGACAAAGTTCTCGAGTGCAGCCTGTGTGCCTCCGGGTGTTCCATTAAACCCAAACGTGACTGTGCCACCGGATGAAATGTCTGGATTCCAAAGTGCACCTCGTACCGTGTACCGAGATCCGGACTGGTTTACTACTGCTCCATTCCAGATGGAATTGATGTCACCACCGAAGTCAAAAGAAACTTCCCAACCTTTGAGTGTTTCCGAACCAAGGTTCTGCACTGCGACCTCTCCGGTAAAACCAGAGCCCCAATCAGAAATCACATTGAACACTGCATTGAAATCACCGGTCTCTGACACAGGATCTGTTATGTCAGGATCTGTTATGACAGGAGTTGTTGCGACAGGATCTGTCACAACTGGATCTGCGGGTGAGGGTGCAACAGGAGCCAGTGGAGGGGTGCCAACATTATCATCGACAGGATCTCCATTGACCTGATAATTAATAGGTGCGGCTACGCTTGCTCCAGAAACATCTGCAGAGCCAATGAAACCGAATGCCACGGAGCGCCCTGCCTCAAGATTTGCATTCCATCCTGCATTTGCAATCGTATATCGATCACCTTCACGTGCGACAACTGTCGCGTCCCAGATTGACGTAATATCTGCTGCGTAATTGAATGAAATTGTCCAATCATTGACAGCTTCTACATCTAGGTTTTGTAGTTCAATTTCTGCTTGAAATCCGCTGCCCCAGTCCTGACTTACTTCATAAGCAGGAGCAACAACCGCCATCATTGCCCTTTGTTCAAGCGATTCTGGGTTGTACTGATCTCGAGCAGTTTTTCGCTTTCGCCAGCGTTTATCCCGCTGATATCTTTGTCGGTTTGCTTTTGCTATATTTCGTTCTTCGCCCATCCCAAAAAGAGAACGCAACGTCCAAGTGGTCATGACGACCTGCCTTTCTGAAGCGGCAACAACTCTCAGAATTCCACAGACACCAAACTGGGTTTTCTAACACCTGCTACCGGCCCTTCGTGCCCTGCCCACTAATAAACTTCCGCGAAGCGAGGCAACGAATTCAAGATAAATCTGGCACACCTGTGCCACCGGCTTCTCAGTACGGGGGCTGAAACACTTTCGTTCGCTTGTTTCAGGCAAAAAATTACTTTCAACACAAGTGACCAAGCAGGTCACCGGAAAAGTCTTTAGGACATTTTGTATTTATCTTTTCCAGCACAATAAAGACTGAATTTCATTATTTTCCAAGGAAAGAAAGCATTCTCCTCTACGACAAATTCGTTATACGATTTCTAGGGTCTAGCACCGAACAATTACTACGTTTGCTACGTAAGCCCAAAAAATTCAGTAATGTGCCGGTGTATTAGCAAGAAGTTTTGCCGTTCTAGCAGGCCACAACGACGCATTGCTTTAGATAGTTTTGCTGAGCACGACACAACTGGCTTATGAGAGTCATCCAGTTCGGTTTATGAGTCCTATTTCCTGAAAGACTTCGACTCATAGGATGCAACAGATTTTCTTGGCAAAATATACTGCATTTAAAACAGCGGCAACTAAAAATAGGCCATGCCCAGAGGAGGTCCTGTGGCAGCATCCGTGCTGAAAGGGCCCGTTCCGTGGCTGTGTCATGTGCCTGCAATGGAGTCTTTCCAAAACAAGTCAACTTCTGCCTCTCGTCCGGGCATGGCCAATGTTTTACTTTTTCTTCACCGTGTTCTTTCTCTACACCGTGAGTTCATCGATTTGTCGACGGAAATCCGGCATTTCATTCGTTATAAATGCACTCCACGCGTTAGGGTTCCAAAGTTCAATACACACTGCAGCACCAACGACAAAAAGATCACCTCCGGGCTCGACACCAAGAAATTCCCTGAAACCATCTGGAACAACTAGACGTCCTCGTCCCGCGAACGAAATTGTGCGATGCCTTGTTGACAGCAAACGCCCCAGACTCTGAACTTGATCGACTCGCTGAGCCAAAACCCCTGCAGCCAACTTGCTTCGAAGAACATCTACTGCCGCATCGATTCGTGGCTTCCAAACCAAAGCGTTCCACAGCGACAGACAACCAGCTCTCTCCTTGGCAAGAACAATCTCTTCTCCCTGGGAAACTAATGGCTCCAACAATTCTGACGGCAGCCCAAGGCGATAACGCTCGTCGAGCGTCCGTGAAAATTCGCCAAGTAATAAATCGGATTCGATCGCCATAACACTGTTTCATGCTTCTGCTGGCTTGAAGGAGTACTTTTCTAAGTTGCGAAATCTGACCACTAACACATCGGCACAACACTGCCCGTATGGCATTAAACCCACAAAAACATCACCATAAACTTGTGGATGGGATTACTTCCCACCGAATGATACGAAAAGTCGACAAACATGCAAGCAGTTGTGTTTGCAATGTGCGAAGTTTCAAGAAAAAGACCTAAAAATGTCCGCAAAAGGTTTTTTTTGCGACATTTTTAGAAAACCGCCTTCAGTCATGCACATTTCCCCAATGTGGCAAGTTCATGTACTGAGATCGGGTCTGGAGCAAGACAAGGAAATTTAGCGACAGGAATCACAGTTTGTCTGGTCATCCACGCTATTTTGATCACGATACGCTTTGAGCGCTGCTGCTTCCTTCGATAATTTAAATTCCGGGCCTGCTGGGAAATATTGAATGTCATCCTGCAAGTAGTACGCGCTGGGTAGAGTTTGCCCGCTTACATCAACCTGACACCCAACAAGTGACGCCCCACCGAGAACAATTAAAAAAAGTAGAGCAAATCGGTACATAGTAGCTTGTTTGAACGGTTTCTGAGAGTAACGATCCATGATCAGAGCCCTTAAAGTCGGATAGTTTCATATCGACCGCTCTAACCCATAAACTTTTGGCAATTCCGATTTTCGTTAGAACCATTGAGAACAGGATGCCGACCCTACCTATTTGCCCAAGTGTGACACACCACATTGCTTAACGTAACGGTCTGTGTTTCACGTAACCATTTCACTTTTGCATCTCAACACACCGTATCATTACCTTTAAAGGATTCATTTTAAAAACACCCTGTTCGGCAGCAACCAGAACCCACCATCTTCTCTAGAGGTTCAATCCGTGACCCGTTTTCCCTACGTCATGCTCAGAGTTTTTTTGGGGCTCAGTATTTACGGGTCTTCAGTGAGGATTTGTCAAAGCCAAACTTTTCTACCATCAGGAGACAGAGGTCGAACTGTACCTAGTCAGACGTATGATTTGGCACAAAGAGCTTTGGCATACGGTAATTTTAGTGGTGCACTTGAATTGGCTCAGCAGGAGTACAAGGGATGTCTCAAATTTGGCACCGAACGATGGATTGATTCGGCAGCGGCCGCTGCAATTATCGGCGAGTGTCTTTTTGAAACCGGCCGCTATCGAGAAGCGGTCGGTTTTTATAACGAAGCAATAACTCACACATCTTCACACGGCAATTGGCTTCAAGAGATTCGTTTCCCAAACCAACCACTCAAAGCACGCAACGATCGTCTTCGACAACTCTGGGGACCTTTGCCCCGACAAATAGCCCTCTCTGATCTTCCGAGCCGACTGACGATCCGCTTAGGTACATCGGACCCACAAAGTGTTTTACAAGGGGGTGGCGTACTCTCAGCGCCGATCGAATACCCAATCCGACCTCATGAAATCATGCGATCGCTTGCTATAAGCCTGTACCGGCGAACTGACCTCTTGGGGCCATTAGCCAAAGATGGCCAAGCTTTAAAAAATGTCTCTTCGTGGTTACAGCAACGACCAGCAATCCCAAACCATTTTTCACAAGCGTGGATTGATGTCTGTCTTGGCATTGCCTATTGGTCCGAGGCACGGAACGAGCAGGCCCTACCCTTGTTAAATCGTGGCTCGCTCCTCGAAAATCACTTCGATCATTCTTTGACACCGTGGGCACTTTTGGTCGCTGGCAGAATTGCAATTGATACAAATGATTTCGAGAGGGCGGTAAAAGTACTCGAACAGGCCGCATTCGCAGCTGCTGTCCAAGAAGATGCTCGCGCATTAGAAGAAGCTTTTCGTTGGTCAGCGAATGCACATCTTGCACTCGATGGCAGACTGCCTCAGTCCGTAGCACCAGCGATTAGATGGTCTGAAAAACAGTTGCCGAGCCTTTCACTCAGGCTCCGTTCAAATGCTACAGCCGTTCTTGCTGAGCAAGGTGACATTCAACAAGCCGCTCGGTCTTCACTCGAACTGAAAAAACTTCTTGAAAAGAGTGAGCTTGCATCAGGTCGATGCGGTGCGTACTTCAAGTATGCGGATGCTTTAATTGCATACTCCGGAGGCAACAATGTTCGGGGGGATGCTGAATATGCAAAAGCACTCACTCTTGCACGAGGGTGTTCATCGACACTGTTTCAAACCCAACTCCTCACCGATGCTATTCTACGAAACGAATCGCTGTACTCAGACCGGGAAGCGAACAACCTTTTCAAAGGATTACTTGCAGATCCTCGACCAGTCCAACTTCAGACAGATCCACTTGATTCCATTGCTGTAATTTCCACAGACAGATCGTTAGCTTTTAATGCCTGGCTTGCAGTAACTCAAAATCTTTTTCTTACGAATAGCCGTGGCGATGAGGCATGGCTTGATGCCGTTGAGTACGAGCGACGCAATAGATGGCTAGCAAATCGCCCGCTCGGAGGCCGACGTGATAACCTTCTCTATCTCCTGAGCACCCCTTCGAACGCGAGTGATGAAGACTCTGTCTTTCTTAAAAAAATATTAGCTCAATATCCTGATGTCGCAACGAACATAAGCACAATTGACGCTACACGTTCATCACTGAAAAAATCCATAGTAGATTCCCAAAACCTACTCCCTGATGTTCCGATTACTGGTAACACAGAAGAGTGGAAAGCATTCGCCTCGAGAAACAGGGTCTTACAAAATCAAATCAACTTTATTGCCGCTGGAAGAAATTTTTTCCCGCTACAGTCTCCCCCTCTTTTAGAAACACCCGCAATTAGAGAACGGCTTGTCGACAAACAGCGTCTACTTACATTCACGTGGACTGAGGCGGGTTTGTTCGCCAGCCTTGAAGCCTCGAAGCAGGCTGCTTCCTGGAGGGTAAAGCGTCCTGACCAAGTCCGCAAAGAAATCATCTCACTTGCACGTTCCATCAGCCTATACCACCCTTTACGGCCCATCGAAACTGATAAACTTGATAACAATGCATGGCAACAGCATGCCAAAACATTAGCTTCTTTATTGTTTGAAGATTCAACGGTATCACTGCATGCACATCAGGAATATGATGAACTTATTATCGTTCCAGACGGGTTGCTGTGGTATCTACCGTTTGAATTACTTCCAGTGGTTCTCGACGAAAAAAGCTCGGGTGGCGATGGGCACCTACAACTACGAGATGTTTGCTTACTCCGATATTCACCATCCCGAAGTCTTGCTGTTAGACATCGACAAAAACCATCTCTGCCGTACCTCACTGAAGCGTATGCCAGCTTGACATACCGAAATAATACGCCAGAACAATCCAGCATATTGCTTAGTCGGTTACAGACTGCTTTACCCAACGCTCTCGTGCTGTCATCAAAGACAGCGAATGTGTCTTTTCGTGAGTCCGCTTCAGTAGCAAATAACCTACTCCTTTTTGATGAACTTCCAATGTACGGAATAAATACGGATAGACAGCTGATACCAACACATGCTGGGCACCCGGGCATGTCTTTTGATGAGTGGCTTGCTGCTCCCGCAAAAACTGCACGATGTGTTGTTTTAACGGGCATGCAAACTCAAGCTTCCGAAGGCCTCAATAAATTAACGGTGTCCCCCGGAAATGATCTCTTTATGGCAGCTATGGACCTTTTAGCAACAGGAACAGAGACGGCTGTTTTAAGCCGCTGGAATGTTGGCGGACAAACGGCCATCGACCTTGGCGCGGAATTCATTAAAGATCGCCAACATGAAGATCAACAGGACATCCCACTTCCTGCGACGAGAAGCTGGCAACGTGCAGTTGATCTCATCACGGCTGAACAGCCCGACTTGGACAGAGAACCTCGCATCAAAGTGATCGATTCTGTGATTCCTAAAAACGCACAGCATCCTTTTTTCTGGGCTGGATATGCCTTAATCGATTGTGGCGTCGTACCATCAACGGCCAAAAAAAAACCAATTAAGAAAAAAGAGCCCCTCCCTCAAGAAAAAGTGGGAACAGTCGAATAATGCTGTGCGTAAATGCTCACTTTTTGTTTGAGTCAACTTCTTCCATGCCGTCTTTAGCTTTTATCGCTGGGGTTACTGCAGTAGCTGCAGCAATTAATTCGGTAGCAGGTGGTGGCACGATGCTTACTTTCCCAGCACTTGCCGCTATTCTTCCAGCTGACCCAGCACGTCTTGTTATTGCCAATGCCACCAGCACTATCGGCCTATGGCCCGGAACATTGTCGGCCACTTGGGAATACCGTCACGAACGTGCCGATCATCCTAAATGGTCCGCCTGGCTTTTTCTTCCCAGTATTGTAGGCAGCGTTATTGGGACACTTCTTGTGCTTGTATTACCAACAACATATTTTGATTCGGTCGTCCCAGTACTCATATTATCAGCAGCAACGCTCTTTGCCATTCAGCCTTTCATATCAAAACACTTTGCTAAGAACATGAATGTCGAGGACGCTGATGCCAATAAAGCCCCCAGAAAAAAGAAGTTGTTATTTGCCTCCTGTGTTCAATTTTTTATCGGAATATATGGCGGATACTTTGGAGCTGGCATTGGCATTCTTATGCTTGCCGCGCTTGGTGGACTTGGCTTCGGTGATACTCATCGCCTAAATGGATTTAAAAACTTACTTGCCATGGGCATCAACGCTTGTGCCGCAATTACGTTCATATTGATCAGTTTGTTAACTGATTCAATTGTCGCATGGCCTGAGGCAGGAATCATGGCTGTTGCCGCAATATTGGGTGGTTTTGCTGGTGGGCGTCTCGCCCGTCGATGCCATCCGCAAACAATACGTAAATTTGTTGCAGTGATCGGCTTTGGATTAGCCGGCTACTATTTTATAACTTGACCTCAACGGTCTCCCAGAAACAGACTCACACTACACTTTAAATAATGATTGTAGAAACTCAAAATCTCTCGAAATCTTATGGGTCTTTCTGTGCCTTGGAAGATTGCAATGTGGCTGTTGATTCAGGTGAAATTTTTGGATTACTTGGCCCAAACGGTGCCGGGAAAACAACGTTGCTGCGAACACTACTCGGTTTCATTAAACCAACTTCTGGCCATGCGTCTATTGCTGGCTTTGATTGTTATTCAGAGTCAGTTCGAGTACGACAAAGCACATCTTACCTGCCTGGTGAGGCACGACTGTTTCGCCGTATGAAAGGCCACCACGTTCTTGATTTTTTTGCCCGCTTGCGAGCAGATTGTGATCGTACAAAATGTTCTGAAATTGCTGAAAGACTCCAACTCGACTGCCGAAGGCAGGTTTCACGAATGAGTACCGGCATGCGGCAGAAATTGGCATTGTCTATGGTCTTGGCAATTGACTGCCCGTTAGTCATTCTTGATGAACCGACAGCGAATCTCGACCCCTCTGCTCGAGCTGAAGTACTTGAGTTAGTCCTTGAGGCCCGCCGTGCTGGGAAAACAGTAATTTTTTCTTCACATGTCCTTTCAGAAATTGAATCTACGTGTGATCGTGTTGTCATTATGAGGCGCGGGCTGATTGCTCACGAACAATCAATTACAACCCTTCGGAAACGCCATCGAATTTACGCACACCTGAATGGCCCACGCTGTCAAATCCCAGAGAGTCTGTCAGACACCATCTCTGTTGTGAAGGAATCTTCGAGTGAGATTACTTTAGAGTCTACTGATTCTCTGACTCGTGTGCTGGGTTGGTTATCTAATCTCCAACTCAGTGAATTAAAAATTGAGCCCGTAGGACTTTCTGCTGTCTACGACCACTTTCATCGGGAAGATAATTCGCAGGGAACTGCCACCTCTCTCTTCCATTCTGAATCTTCTCCTTAGTAAGGATTAAAAAGTTACCGTTATGTGGAGCACCACAATCTGGAGAAAAACATGGGGAGACCAGGCGTTGCTTGGGCTAGCATTTGCTGTACTGTGGGCTGCTTTTCCGTGGATATACATCGGCTTATCTGCTCAGATCGAAATGAATGCTTTTCAGGATGTTCTACTTCGAGCGATCCCAGAAGATTGGCAGAAAATGTCTGGTGTTCCTTTTTCAGAAGTAGCAACGCACGTCGGAAGAGTAGCATTGGCTTTTGTTGATCCAGTTGTAGTACTCACTGCAACTGTTTGGGGAGTAACTCGTGGTAGCGACGCTGTCTCTGGCCAGCTTGAGCGAGGAACTCTTGAAATGATTCTCGCTCAGCCAATCCGTCGCCGTACTCTTTATTCGACTCAGGCGATAGCGACTATTTGCGGCGGCTTTTGTCTCTGCGTCATTCTCTATGCTTCAATTTTTACAGCCATACAGTTCGGCCCGTGGGCAGGGAAAGTAAACCCTCTTCAATTTCTACCCCCGGCTCTCAATGTTTTTGGACTTATGGTTTGCATGAGCGGTTTGGCAGCAGGCGTATCAGCGTGCGATAGCTACAGGTGGCGAACCATTGGAATTCTCTGTGCGTTTTACATCACTTCGCTCTTAACAAAACTCGTCGGCCGCCTGAGCGAAACCCTCAGTTGGGCTGGATATCTCTCGGTTTTTAACGCCTATGAACCACAACAACTTGTTGGTGGAGAGTGGTCAGACTGGCAACTCTTGCTCCAATACAACGGAATTCTTATTGGAATTGGTATTACCAGTTATGTCATTGGGGGTTATATCTTTAGCAAACGAGACCTTCCTGCCCCGCTGTAAAGCTGAAACAAATCGATCCAAAAAGATTCGCTCTTCGGCCAGCGCTAAAGAATCAGTTACATTTTGATTTATGGTTTAGTTATTTGCGAATAATCACAAACGACTTTTTAAATACACTTCGTTTTCAAGGAACATCCGAATGCTTACGTCTTGTTACCTGAAGACCTGCTGGCCGACCGTTGTAAAGCAGGGAAGAAGTTCTTCTTTATTATTGTGCCCAACAATACTTTATCTGTTTTGCATACTGTCAATATTTTCTAACAGAGCTCCAACCTGTCTAGCGGCAGACAAAGAAAACAGGGAATCCCAAAAATCTGAAGAAGATATGGGACAACAAGATCTTGATGCTGCAATTGAACAGAAGTTATTAGCAAAAAGCCTTGATGATTTTGAGAGAGTCATTGATCTTTGTCGCCGAGCAATACGCAAGGGACTTCCAGAAGATTCAAAAGACTTCGCTAACAATCTGATCGTTGGCACACTTATCGATCGCTCTGTAATGCTCGTTGATGCAATATTCGATGCGCCGCGTCCGTCTCCAGACTGGCCAAGAATGCGGTCTTTCGCAATGCGTGATCTTGGAGAATTAATAAAACGTGATCCTCAACTTGGGATCGCCCACCTCATGGTTGCCCGACTCCAAGCATTACCTGGAGGTGATCCAGAAAGTGCCAAAGAGGCTGCCGACAAAGCAATCAAGTTTCTGTCTCCCGATCAGAACAAAATCGAACTTGCAGAGGCTCACATCGTTGAAGGAAATCTACTCAAAGATGGTACAGAGCGAGCCTTCCACTACGATAAAGCTGTCGAACTTGCACCCGCAGACTCTCGTTTCCGTCGTACACGAGGACTATTCAGGCTACTGCGAAATGAATTTGGTCCAGCGCGAGAAGATTTTATTGCTGCCATAAAACAAAACCCAGATGAAGCCGGAGTGTATGAAGCACTTGGTATGTCCTACATGATGGATAATGAACTTGAGGGTACTAAAAGGCTGGAGGAGGCAAAAAAAGCTTTCGATAAGGCTATAGAAATAACTCCTGATTCTGCCGCGCCTCGACTTCAACGGGCTCGCGTACTTGCCATGCTCGGCGAACAACCTGGTGCCATTGCTGATCTTAATAAGGCTGTCGAGATGTCAGCTCAAAAAGCTGTGCCTCTTGTCCTTAGGGCTCGAATTCAGCAACAGTCTGGCAATCTTGAAGCTGCTGCTGCTGACTTGGCTAAAGTACTTAAAGATCAACCAGGAAATCCAGCAGCACTCGAACTTCGTGGGCTTATAGCTGCAGATTCCGGAGACTACCCATCTGCTATTCGTGACTTTACAAGTATTGCCAAGCAAGATCCTCCCGACCCTCTTGTCATGGGTCAATTAGGGATGTTGCACCTTGCAGCAAAACAACCTCGAGCCGCCATAAAATGGTTTGGGAAGTCACTCGATCTGAATAAAAAACTTTTTTTAAGTTTGAGAGGCCGAAGTGATGCTCTCATTTCAATCGGCGAACATAAAAAAGCTGCTAAAGACCTTCGGTCAGCTTTAAAAATTCAACCAACTGACTCGGGAGTACTCAATAACCTCGCATGGCTTTTTGCTACATCCCCTGAAACCAACCTGCGTAATGGAGAAAAAGCAATTAAACTCGCAACCAAGGCTTGCGAAGAAACGGAATGGAAAGCCGCACACATAATCAGCACACTAGCAGCCGCGTACGCTGAAAATGGAGATTTTGAAAACGCTTGCGAGTACAGCCACAAAGCACTCGACGCTGATGGCGGAAACGGTGACATCGACGAGCAACTCCAAAAAGAATTAAGCAGCTATAAAGAAAAAAAACCCTGGCGAGAAAAACAAAGTATGCCAGAAGCAGAACTCCAAATGAATGAGACACCAGATGCTTCTTTAGAAAAGAAATCCCAAGACAAAAAAAGTAGTCAAGCCAAAGCATTAGGAACTGGCCAACAGAAACCGCGAAGACCCTTTGACTAACGGCCTGCCTGCTGAGAAAGAAATCGATCAACAAACACCGCATAGTCTGCAGCAGTATCTATACCCTGAGCTGTTTGATCCACCCTGACCGCAGCGATTGAGATGCCTGCCTCAACAAGCCGTAATTGCTCAAGACTTTCAATTTCAGCAAGTGGTGACTCTGGCAGGCTATCCCACTTCTCAAGAACAGATCTTCTGTATGCGTACACGCCAACATGCTGCCAAAACAAGGGCGGGTTGCTGTCAAGTAGGCTGTCGTCCCAGTCCCTCACTGATGGGACCGGTGCCCGACTGAACGTAATCGCTCGCCAAACATCTGGCTGTGGGTACAACTCTTGCTGAAAAATATCACGGCGCCACGGAGTTAATTCTGCTTTCACAACAGATGGGTCATGAAGAGCTACTTTTTCTCGAAGTGGTGTAACAAGCGTTGCCACATTTGCCTCAGGCATTTGTTCGAGACATTCTATTGCAGAATCAATAGCTGACGGCATTAACTCAGGTTCATCCCCCTGCAGATTGACAACAATATCAGTATCAGGCAGTTGTGGTAATGCCTCAACTATTCGCGCTGTGCCACTCGTTGCATCAGGAGATGTCATGAGAGCCTTCCCACCAAAGCTCTCCACTTCTTGCTGAATGTCCTTGCTATC
>CAJXFK010000084.1 GCA_913052575.1 uncultured Planctomycetaceae bacterium | reverse complement strand
CTACAACCTAGCGGTTAACAGCCGCTCGCTCTACCATTGAGCTATCGGGGAATATTCAACTTTTGTTGAGAGATCAAACGATACCGAAAAAGCTGGTGGAAGGCGATATGGCCACTGCTTTTTTTTCGGCATGGCATACTTCGTGTTACGCGACGTCTACCCATTTAGGCATCCTGAACCTTTTCCATCAGAACGTGATTACCCTTTTCATTGTATTCAACCCGTGTCATGAAATTATGAATCAGCATGACGCCACGCCCATTCGGGACTTCAAGCCGGTCGTCCTGAGTGCAGTCCGGGACATCAGTCGGGTCAAATCCGTCGCCTTCATCTGTGATTTCAATGCGTGCAACGGTGGATGAGACAAAGCATGCAACGTGTACTTTTTTTCCTTTGTCGAGTTTGTTTCCGTGCACTATTGCATTGACGATGGCTTCCTCTGCAGCCAGATGAATTGAAAAAATGTCTGCACTAGCCCAACCGTGCTCACCAAGTTTATCGAGCAATTCATCCATAATCAGTCGACTCGCACCGCGCTCACTTGGCAGGTCAATAGACTTCTGCCATGAGGGCTTGTCAGATTTTCTGTTTTGGGAAGACTGCGATTCGGTCATAGTAGCCGCACACATTCGTTGCGGGAAAACATGGGTTGCTGTGTTGGGAAAAATGCGTAGCGAAATCAGCTGAAGGCTGTCATTGCCTCTGCTTCGTCTTTACGAATATCGAAGACTTTATTCAGTTTTGTAATCTGAAAAACTTCAAAGATTTCTGGACGAATATTACACATCTTCATGCGTCCTTTACTTGCTTTGACCTTTCGATCAAGCGTAATCAATTTGCCGAGTGCAGCACTTGAAAGAAACTCAACGTTCGTGAAGTTCAGCAATATGTCGCCCATATTATGTTGTTCAACAAGACCAAAGAGTTCTGCACCGAGCTCTTGGATACTTGCTTCATCAAGAATTTTTTTGTCATTGAAACTGACGATAGCAACATCGTTGTTGTTTGTGACGCCTATCCGTCGATACTGAGCCATGCCGTTCTTCTCCAAGTTTTTTAATTGCAAACAAACTTACCGTGCAATGAAATAAAATATAAGGAACCCAGCCGTCAGTCAGGGTCCCGCATAACAAATGCCAACTGAATCGTTCAGGTTGGAATCAAAAAGATATGCAATGGCTCGAGATAACAGATGGGTCGGTAATCCTAGCGATTTTTTGAAGTGATTACCAACGTGCGCAGTAGACGGAACAAGTAATAAGGTATCTGAAAACTGACTTTTTCGTACTTCTTTGTCGAAGGCGCAGAAGAAGCTTGGCCATTACGAGTGGGTCATTTGTGCCGCCAATATGGCAGTCTGCCAGTGAATCTGGGTTCATAGCTCTCCGTATTCACAACTTCGGAATTCTACATTCTCTGAAAGTAAAACTCGTAAAAGTTTCTTTATTTAGTCTTCAAAAATGGCTGAAAACTGCTCTTGACGAATTTTATGCCAGTCAGTTCCGAACTGGCGCGCGAGTTGCACTACAGATTAAGAGATTGAGTGCGAATGCCGCTGCGGCAGTCGCTTCATTGCTGGGGTTTTGGCCTCATGGGCCTATTGCCTATGTCGCTGCCCCCAGAAATACTTTTGAATTTTCACTTAAACTCGGAATACAGAGGACCCCCAGAATGGCAGCCGCTGCGAGCAAGGCCGGGAAGGCCAAATCGACCCTAATCCCCCTTGGTGATCGCGTTGTCGTAGAACGCGAAGAAAGCGAGCAGAAGACATCCGGTGGTATTCTTTTGCCAGATTCCGCTAAAGATAAACCTGCACGAGGCGTTGTTACAAGTGTTGGTGAAGGCAAACTCGACGACAAAGGAAATCGTCATCCGTTACAGGTGAAACCTGGTGATCGTGTGATATTTACCAGCTACGCCGGTGAGGCATTTCAGGTGAGTGATCAGGAACTACTCTTAATGCGAGAAGATGACATTCTTGCTGTCCTTGGTTAATTCAAAAAAAACATGTAGTCGAACGAACTACTGTTGATTCACATTTACAACAACAACCGTCCATATAATTTTCAGTACAGGAGAAACATTCGATGGCCAAAATGATGGCGTTTGATCAAGAAGCCCGCGAAGCAATGCGGCGTGGTGTCTCCAAACTGGCTCGTGCAGTCAAAGTAACTCTCGGTCCAAAGGGTCGAAACGTAATTCTGCAGAAGAGTTTCGGTTCGCCAACAGTTACGAAGGACGGTGTCACCGTTGCAAAAGAAGTTGATCTTGAAGACACCTATGAAAACATGGGTGCCCGCATGGTCCGCGAAGTTGCAAGTAAGACAAGTGATGTTGCCGGTGACGGCACTACAACAGCAACCGTGCTAGCCGAGGCAGTCTTTAATGAGGGGCTTCGAGCCGTTGTTGCGGGTGTTAATCCAATTCAGATGAAAACTGGCATCGAAAAAGCAGTTGAAGACATCATTGCGAAATTGCACAGCTCAGCAATTCCAGTAAAAGGCAAGAAAGAGATGGCCCAAGTTGCATCTATTGCAGCCAATAATGACCCCGAAATCGGTGATCTGCTCGCAGAGGCCATGGATAAAGTTGGGAAAGATGGCGTTATTACCGTCGATGAAGGCAAAAGTCTTGCGACAGAAATCGAGTTCGTCGAAGGCATGCAGTTTGACCGAGGATACCTCTCGCCTTACTTTGTCACTGACGCACAGGCTATGCAATGTGTGCTTGAAGATTGCTATATCCTGGTCTATGAGAAAAAGATTTCCACAGTGAAGGACATCGTTCCATTGTTGGAAGCTGTAGTAAATGCAAGTAAGCCACTTTTAATCGTCTCCGAAGAAGTTGACGGAGAAGCATTGGCGACCCTTGTCATTAATCGCTTGCGTGGCACGTTCCAGGTATCTGCAGTCAAGGCACCAGGATACGGTGATCGCCGTAAAGCAATGCTTGAGGACATCGCCATTCTAACCGGAGCAACTGCGGTCTTTGAAAACCTTGGTATGAAGCTCGACAACATTGGACTTGCGGAGTTAGGTCGTGCCAAAAAAGTTATCATCGATAAAGATAACACGACGATTATTGAGGGGGCTGGTAAAACAGCTGACATCAAAGCACGTATTGAGCAGATTCGACGTGAAATTGAAAATGCATCGAGTGATTACGATCGTGAAAAACTTGAAGAGCGTCTCGCAAAACTCGCTGGTGGTGTTGCCAAAATCAATGTTGGTGCAGCAACAGAAAGTGAAATGAAAGAGAAAAAGGCTCGTGTCGAAGATGCCCTTCATGCAACTCGTGCTGCAGTGGAAGAAGGCATTCTGCCGGGTGGTGGTGTTGCGTTACTACGTGCTAGCTCACAGGTGAAGCCGAAGGGCTTGAGTGACGATGAGTCCGTTGGGTACCAGATCGTTGTTCGTGCATCACGTTCGCCAGTCACGATGATTTCAACAAATGCTGGTCAAGATGGTTCTATCGTGTGTGAAAAAGTACTTTCTGGTGAAGGTAACTTTGGCTACAACGCCGGAACCGATAAGTACGAAGATCTGGTCAAGGCTGGAGTTATTGACCCTGCAAAGGTAACGCGAACGGCGTTGCAGAATGCTACAAGTGTTTCAACACTGCTTCTGACCAGTGATGCACTGATTGCAGAAAAGCCAAAGGACGCAAAGGGTAAGGGCAGTGCAGGTCACGGTGGTGATTACGACATGTATTAAGCCTGAAGCGGCACAAGACACCTCTAGCAAGATTGATAGGGTTGGGTTGCTCTTTTGGGCGGCCCAACCCTCTTGCTTTTCAGCACTGCCCATGTTGACTAGGCTAGAAGCATCTTCGTTTTTGAGGGAGTTGAAAAATGCCACAGCAGAGCTGTCCACTCACTAGCAAGCAGGTCGTCGATCTCTACTTCATGGAGCATCGTGCAAAGCTTCTTGATATTGCAGCATTTCTTGATCGTCTCGAACGATCAAAAGGTGATGAAGGGCTCCAGGATGTACGAGTGCGAGCGCTGAAAAAAGCAATTCCACTTTTGACTGATACAAGCTGTGAGAATCAAGCAAACCGGGTCCATCGTGTCCTTGAATTATTAAGCGATCATACTGCAGAACCAACTCCTGCAGCCCATACGCAGTCGGCGCTCGGTGCTGATCCAAACACAGACTATTGAGAACACGTTATGGCTTATATCGACCCACATGTTCACATGGTCAGCCGGACAACGGATGATTATCGCCGAATGGCGCAGGCTGGCTGTGTTGCAATTACTGAGCCAGCATTCTGGGCAGGCTTTGACCGTTCGAGCCCGGCGGGCTTCTATGACTATTTTCGTCAGCTCACCGACGTGGAGCCGAAACGAGCTGCACAATATGGAATAGCGCATCATTGTTGGCTGTGTATCAATCCAAAAGAAGCAGAAGATCCAGTATTTGCACGCGAAGTGATGAAACTGATTCCAGAGTTTCTAAAAAAGCCGAATGTCTTGGGAATTGGTGAAATAGGGCTTAATAAAAACTCACGGAACGAGCTTATTATTCTTGAAGAACAGATTGAATTAGCAAAACAACACCAACAGCTCATTCTTGTTCATACACCACACCTTGAAGACAAACTCAAGGGAACGCGAATCACGATGGATGCACTCACCAATGCTGGAATTGATCCGGGACGTGTTCTCATCGACCATATTGAAGAACATACTGTTGCTGAAGTTCTTGATCGTGGATTCTGGGCAGGCATGACACTCTATCCCGACAGTAAGTGCACGCCACAGCGAGCAGTTGATATTATTGAATGTTATGGGAATGAACGCATCTGGATTAATTCTGCAGGTGACTGGGGACCAAGTGATCCACTTTCAGTTCCAAAGTGCCATGTCGAAATGCGTCGTCGAGGACACACTCAGAAACTTGTAGAAAAAATCAGCCTAGAAAATCCACTATCGTTTCTTCGCCAAAGTGGTCGTTTTATGTTGCCCGAAAGTGTCTGACATCTCACGCTACCCAGCGACCGGGCACATCTCTCGCATTTGGTAATTCAAGAGACCCATGGAGATGTGTTTTTGTAGTACGTGAAATCTGGTAGCTGAAGGAACGGCACAGAGCGATGGCATAGTTATTTTCTCGTGGAATCTCCACGCGCACAGACGTGGCCCCACGTATACGGGCGAGATCATGGAGTTGACTCGCCATGGATCGGGCGAACCCACGATGACGAAATGAGGGACGTACAGCAAGAGAGAGTTGTGGTGCTTGAAGAGTGTCTCCCCACGATGAAAGAAATCCATAGACAACTGCTTGACCGCGTGTGAATCCAAAGCGATGGAGATCATTGTTGGATTGCATGCTTGTGTAAAGCGTCTGGATCAGCAGAGAAGGATCTCGCTGGCTCACCACATATGGTGGGAGTATATTCTGGTTGCCTTCCGCGAGCAGTTCTGCAAACAGTTGTGCAATTGCCGGCTGATCAGGTTGTTCCGGACCGCGGATAATCATTGGCGGATCGTGCACTTCTTAGGAAATTCAATGTGTATTTTCCGATGTGTAGTTTCCATTGTTCCATGGATTCAAACACGTTCAAAGATCAATACTCCACAGAGCATTTTCAGGAAAGCCCGGTATTTTGCCCAAAAAAGCTCTTACCGTACTTCCCGAGAAGAACCAAGGTCTTCAAGGGGTACGAAGCCATCAGTTCCGGCTGGGGTGTCTGAGGGTGGCTGGCACGGCGGGGCAGTCAGCCGCCTCCAGAGGTTCCTACTCAGCCATAGGCTGGCAGTCGCAACAATCAAAACAACCAGAATCTCTTGCATGCATGTTCACCACCCGAGTGTGGTGCCAAGTTGAAAAATACAGAAAGCACCGATCCATGCCAGTGCAGTCATATACGTAAATGACACAAGGGGCCATACCCAACTGGCTGTCTCTTTGCCAATGATCACTAAAGTACTTGCGCACTGAGCACACAAAGCAAAGAAAACCATGATGGAGAGAGCAACTGGTAGTGTGAATACTTTGCGGTCAGTACCGTCCCAGGTCGCTGATCGTAATTGGCGGATGAGCATTCCTGCCCCTTCTTCTTCGCCCGGGTCGACATCACCTAGGTTGTAGATGACCCCAAGTACTCCGAGGACGACTTCTCGAGCCGGGAAACTTGCAACTGCAGCACAGCCAATGCGCCAGTCCCAACCAAGTGGTTTCACAACTGGTTCTATAAAACGGCCTGCCTGCCCAAGAAAACTCTGGCGTAAAGCCTCTCCCTGTTGCTCTGCTGATTCGGGGTCAACGCCAGCTTGGATGACTGGTTTCGGAAAACTCCCAAGCGCCCATACGACAATGCTGACAGCAAGTATGAGTGTTCCAGCATTCTTGAGAAAAGAGACAGCGGCTTCACGGACCCGTTCACCAACAACGGCTGGCTGTGGCCATCGCCAGCTCGGGAGCTCCAATACAAATGGCTGTGGCGGTCCACGAAAGATCGTGCGAGAAAGAACAAAAGCAACAATTGCAGCAACAAGAATACCAATGAGATACATTGAAGCGAGAACAACAGCGGGTAAACGAAACCAGGTATTCCCAACGGCAATATTTGGCACGAATGCACTGCATAAAAGTAAATAGACTGGGAGTCGTGCTGAACAGCTCATAAGCGGTGCAACAAGAATCGTCAGGAGCCTGTCGCGCTTATTCTCAATTGTGCGGGCAGCCATAATGCCAGGAATGGCACATGCAAAACTCGAGAGAAGTGGAATAAAAGATTTCCCAGAGAGGCCAACCCCAACAAGAAGCCGATCCATCAGGAAAGCTGCTCGAGCTAAATACCCACAGCCTTCGAGCACGGCTACAAAAAGAAAAAGAATAGCTATTTGTGGCAAAAATATGACAACTCCGCCAACTCCTGCAATGATGCCGTTCACAACGAGTGACTGAAGTATTCCTTCGGGTATGGCTGATTCAGCCCATCCTGCAAGGAGTTCAACACCACTTGAAACAAGGTCCATGAGCGGCGTTGCCAGCCAGAATATAGAACTAAATATTGAGAGCATGGTCAGGCCAAAGACGACAGTTCCAAGGATGCGATGTGTGAGTACTGCATCAATACGTTCACCGAGCGACCGGCTGTGTTTGGTAGAAAATGAAAGTACATCTTTGGTGATATCATCAATCCAGTTGTAACGGGCGATTGCATCAGCTGCGGCAACAGGTCGATCTGATTCTGCAATTTGAGATAAGTAATCGCTTAATGCTTCAGGGACCGCCTGTCCTGACCAATCACGTGATTCGATAAGTGCATCGGCTAACTGATCAATACCGTCTCGACGAGGTGCTACAAGGCGCAGTACTGGGCAGCCAAGAAACTCTGAAAGCTTCTTACGATCAATATGTATACCTTTTGATTCTGCAACGTCGCAGAGTGTCAATGCGACAAGAACAGGTTGTCCTACAGCGAGTGCCTGACTCACAAGATACAGGTTACGGCTAAGATTTGTTGCATCAACTACCACAACAATGCAATCAGGTTGTTTTATGCCATCTATGTTGCCATGAAGGACATCAACAGCAACCTGTTCATCTGGGCTTTTTGCCTTCAGGCTATAGGCACCCGGCAGATCAATAAGATCAATGGTATGACTGCGATGTAAAAACGTACCAACTTTTTCTTCAACCGTGACTCCCGGGTAGTTTCCGATTCGTGTCGGTATCCCAGCAATCGCTGAGAAAAGAGTACTCTTGCCGGTATTTGGATTTCCAAGCAAGGCGACAGTCAGTTTCATATCAGTGCCAACTGACTGTTGTTCTGTTTCATTTCGAGCCTTCGTGGAAGACATCATCGATCCAAACATTTTCTCAGGAAAAATACAGATGCTCAGGTAGCAATAACCACCCGCGCGGCTTCATTGCGTCGAATTGATAAGCGATAGCCTCGTAGTTCCAATTCCACCGGGTCACCTAATGGTGCAGCACCAACAATGGTGACCTCAACGCCGGGTGTAAGCCCCATTTCGAGCAAACGCAGAGAGGTATTGTCGTCACCAGAGATATCTACAACCTTTGTTGTCGATCCAATATTTGCAGTTGCGAGTGACCGCATAGTTGATTCCTGTGTGACATGTCGAATTGAATCGCACTCGTGATTGACATACACGAGAGAAGCTCTTCAGCATTTTATTGAGATGAAGTCTCAATAAAATGTATCCTAGAAAGGGTTTCCCGTACGGGCAAGAGTCCATATTGATTTGCGGTGGTTAGGGCTGAAGATACAACGTTATGACACAAGGCCTTTTTATTACTGGTACCGATACGAATGTTGGGAAGACAGCAGTTGCCGTTTCGATTTTAAAACAGAGCATTGGCCAGCGAATAGATTGCCGAGCATATAAACCGGTTGCCAGTGGTGTTCAGGGTGGTCTTTCAGATATCGAACGACTGTGGCAGGCAACCGAAAAATCAGGGAACCGTGAAGACGTTTGTCCTCAAGCATTTCAACTTGCCGTTGCACCGGAACAGGCTGCTGCTGCTGAGGAGAAACAGATTGACGAAGGTCTCTTACGCAAAGGACTGTCTCCACATGGGTCATCGAATTTTGTTCTTATTGAGGGTGCAGGCGGGTTGTTTTCACCGCTCAGCTATCAGACACTCAACGTTGATCTGGCCCGCGAGTTTCAAGTGCCCATCGTTATCGTTGACAGGAGTCATCTTGGGGCGATCGGTCGTACATTGATGGCTGTGACTGCAGCCGAATCGGTAGGTCTAACGGTTGCAGCCGTTGTGCTCTCTCAGACAGAACCGTGTCATCCTGATAACCCTCAAATGCCAGACAGTTCTTTTGTCATCGCACGGCAGGCACGCGAAGAATTACAAAGAAGACTTCCGCAAATCCTGATCTGTTGGCTCGGTTACGAATCAACTTCCATTGAACCATATGTGGATTGGTTCAAAAAGTCCGCACACCTTCAGATACCGATGTAGCCATACGATTCAAATCGTATGTGGAGATATCAGAAGTCTTTGTTGAGTTGGATTGAACCATTATGGAGTAACTATATGATCCGCAACTGACACTCGAATAAGAACGTCCCAGCATCCGTTTGCGTCTGGTGTGATGATCCAGTGAGGCATGACTACAACTGACTGATGGATACCCTCAAAACCACCTTCTGATTGACTCACAGATTCGATTGGGAATGTCCAGAAGCCAGCATGCCCACCGTTACTTGCAACACCACATTCAAGACTTACACGGATATCAAGCCATTCGTCTTCAAGACTTAAAAGTGACGTTTCTTTAAGATCAAGAAGAGTTCCAAGGTGCCCGAGATCCGAACCATTAGTGTCTTTGAAGCAGCGTCCTTTTGCTTGAGCAGGAAGCCCTGCGAAGTTGAACTCTACTGCCAAATGTTGACAGAAGTCATTCGGAAGATCTTCAAGCCTGTATCCAATTTCAACAGTATTGGAACCTGCAGAAAGTGTTACTGCTTTGGAAAGCGTGAATGGAATTCCCCAAACGTTCCCCGTCCGCGATAAGAGAACCTGCATACGATCTGGATTGCGACGAATACTAGCCTCATATGCTCCGGTTGCAAAATCCCCGCGCTCCATTGCTTCACCAGAAACGATTGCTGCACTCGATGCATCGACATCAAAAAAATGATCAATAAGGCTCTTTCTACGATTATTATCATAACGAAGTTTTTCTGAGAGCCCGTCGTGTTTAAAGCTAGCTCGCTGAGAAGAATCAATAATGCTTCGTGCCCTACCCGGTCCGGCACGTACTTGGTCGTGATATGCCTCAGGTCGACGATCGAGCGTTGCGAGAATATTGTGACGCTGCCCTCTAAGGTCAAACTCATACGCCATCCCACCGGCAGAAGGAGCAATCCAGAGATCAAAATGTTCATTAGACAATCGAACTTCTGTTTTACTGTCGAAGTCGTAGTCAGAACTGACAGCCTCGACCCATGTCGATGGCCGACCTTCAGCGCGATCGAGCGCATTTTCAGCCGTGATTAATTCTTGATATATCGCATTTCGTAAATGTGGTAGATAGATGCCACCAAAAGCTCCGTGCCAATACGCACAATTGCATTGGCCTCGATACAGTGAATCAATGGCTTCGTCGTACGCAATCTTGTCAGTCATGGAATCCCTCGGCATTCTTGCAAGCCGATTACTGACAACCATCATCCGAGCGTACATTTCGTTGGCTTCAGGATACTTGGAGCGAAAGTTTTTCCATGAACCGCCACGAATAAATGGAACAATGAGGGCCTGCTGTGGATCACTTTTTGCGTTATGCCGTGCATTGATACAGGCAATTTGCTGTTCGGGTGGAAGCGCCCATTCGGTCATCTCCCGATAACTACATTCTGGGAGCCAGATTTTTCCGCCTGGTGAATCACTTCGAATCACTTCAGACGGTAACGACATCGTGACCCATTCTTGATTTTCCTCAAGGAGACGAAAAAAATGCTGTAACCAACCATCTTGAAAACAGGTCTTATGTGTTTTCGGCCAGACACCAAACTTTTCTCCGTCATCACCAAAAACGGCGATAGCTCCTTGTCTGCGTGAGGCAAGAAATCGGAGATGTTCAATCGTGGTATCCGGTGCTGCAAAGGGAATGCTATATCGCAGGTGCTCACTGCCTGGAAATACCGCAAGTGTGCGACCGTCAGATTCAGTTGTCCAATAACGGTCCAGTACTTCATTAGTGAGGCCAGCAGCTTTGAAGTGAAAGTCATCCAGAATAGTCCAATCGATACCGGCATTGGCTAGATCGGCAACCATGCTTGAATCCCAGACTCGTTCAGCTATCCACATTCCTGTCACTGTTGTTTGAAGACGTTGTTCAAGCCATTGATTGTATTGACGAATCTGACCAATTCGGTCCCGCGAGGGCAACATGGCGAGTATTGGTTCAGAAAATCCACCACCGACAATTTCAATTTGTTGTGCTGCAGCTAAGGAAGATACTTGGTTGAGATATTCGGGATGGTTCATCTCAAGCCACTCAGCAAGTGGCCCGCTCGTATGCAAGGCAATCCTAATGGTTGAATGCTGCTGCAGCAGATTAAGAAAAGGGAGATAGCTCTTCTGATAGGCATCCTCGATCACATCATGAAAGTTTCCGACTGGCTGATGATCATGGAGAACAAAGACAAGACGAATAGCAGGGTGCATGTGCGGAGCAGTCCGGAGGCCAAAAGAACATCCCGATTTTGATGTTTCTTGGAACGTGCGCCAAACCGGAATGAGAGATTCCATCAATGAGTACACAGCACTTCGGTGTCGGTCATACCGGCTCTAAGGACTAGGTAAAGATTGTCTATGCCAGCATCGTATTGTCTGAAGTTGAAGTCTTATTTCCAACAACCGGTATCACGAAGTAAACGTGCCGCTGTCTTGGGTGGCATAGTTGAGACGTGATAGCCTGTGCCAAGTTCAAAACCCGCAAGAGGTGTGATCCTTGGCAAGGCTTCGAGATGCCAGTGCCAATGTTCAGCCGCTCTGTGAAGTGTGCTCGATGAGATAAATGGAAATTGATGAAGCCACCAATTGTAGCTTGCACCAGGTAGAAGGTGCTCCAGTGCTGCTGGAAAGTGTTGTGTGAATCGTGCAACATCTTCGACACAACTCTGGTTTTCAGTGTGGAAAAAACAACAAGGTTCTTTACTGATAAGCCATGCTTCAAACGGCTGACGAGGTGCTGGTGGGACAATCGCCACAAAATTCTTGTAGCTATGAATCACACGGTCCTGATTGTTTGCATCAGATAAGATATTACGAAATAGTGCTGGTCGATGAATGAGTTGATCACATTTCGCAGATATTGTTGGTGGAATGCAGTTGATCCCAATCAGTTGGCTGTGGACGTGTGCTAGTGATGCTCCCGCCTGTACACCACCATTTTTGAAGATTGTTGCCCATGTAATTCGAGAATCTGTAGAAAGTTGTTTCATCCTCTGCTGGCAGATTGTCCAGACGCCAACCCAGTCATCAAAGGGAATCTGAAGAACCGATTCAATATGATCTGGTGATTCAATAACAACATCATGAACGCCATAGGCATGCATGTTACTTTGTGTTGTCATAGCTGATTGTGCGACGCCACCGATTTCTGTCGCAGGATCGCCAACCTCAACGATGGGATATCTATTGGCAATAATTCTCGATTTCCAATGCAGGGCTTCAAGCGATGGCCACTGCTGGACTGGATCTGGCGTCAGACTGGAATTTTCAATA
This sequence comes from uncultured Planctomycetaceae bacterium, assembly GCA_913052575.1. Taxonomy (GTDB): domain Bacteria; phylum Planctomycetota; class Planctomycetia; order Pirellulales; family UBA1268; genus UBA1268. The sequence goes on along the minus strand of CAJXFK010000084.1, from coordinate 1,466 downwards.
CAGAATGGACAATCTACTTTTCGGTAGTTTACGAGGTCATTTGGGCGAGCAGCGCGTCGTGGTGCAAGATAGACCTGTCGGTTCGAAAGAGGGTCATGGCGAAGCGTGGGTCCTTGTGAATGATCGAATGAAAATGACATGTGTAAACCACTCGAATGAATGAGAAAGGGGAGCAAATGCACCTCTTATTGAACGCTACAATCCTCGCCCGTACACTCAGAGCCTATAACCAGTTGTGCTAAAAAGAGTCATTCATCAGAGTGCATTTTGGCAATTACGTATATCCTGTTTAGAGATTCGGAGAGAATAACATGCTTACAGTTGGCAACGAGTTCCCCCAGTTTTCGGTCCAAGCCTGCACTGGTACGGAAAAAGAAGACATTAAGTTGCTCACATCAGCTGACTATTCTGGAAAGTGGACTGTCTTCTTTTTTTACCCGAAGGACTTTACGTTTGTTTGCCCAACGGAATTAGCTGAGTTTAACAAACAGCTGAAGTCATTCTCAGATCGTGATACGAGTGTAGTTGGTGGCAGTACTGATAACGAGTGGTGTCACATGATGTGGCGACGATCGCATGCAGACTTGAAAGAGCTTGCCTACCCGCTGATTGCTGCGCAAAAACTTGCTGCTGAGCTTGGTATTCTTGAGCAAACAGAGGGATACTGTCAGCGAGCAACGTTTATTGTCGATCCGCATGGGGTGATTCAATGGGTTGATGTAAATCAAGGCCGAGTTGGCCGAAACGTAGCAGAAGTGATTCGTGTTCTCGACGCTCTTCAGAGTGATGAACTTTGTCCGTGCAACTGGAAGAAGGGCGACCCGTATCTCAACGTGGAATAGTTTGTGATGACAGGATTGCATCGTGTGGCAGTTGGAGCAATCTATGCATAGTCGATTCCGTCGTCATTCCTGGAAAAATAAATTTCGTAATGCTCTGCGGGGTCTCCAGCGTGCCCTTCGGACACAGAGCAGTTTCGCTGTTCACCTGTTGATCGCGTGCATCGCCGTTATAGCTGCGGCGATACTCAGAGTAACCATGGTTGAATGGGGGCTTCTTGTTGCTGCCATTGGCATGGTCATGGTCGCAGAGATATTCAATACAGCGATCGAGTCATTATCGCGTGCGGTCGATACACAGTTTCACCCACGATTACGAGATGCACTGGACATTGCCAGTGCGGCGGTTCTTATTGCAGCAGGAACTGCGGTTGTGATCGGGCTATGTATATTTGTGCCGGCACTCTACCGACTTTGCTGTAGCGTTTTATAAAGCGCCTATTTTCGAATGTCATAGCAGAACATATTGTCCCCGTCCCGAACGTAAAGCAACCCATCTACAATGACCGGGTGCGCCCAGCAGGGGTTGTCGCCACTATCAGGAATCTGAAAATACGACACCTCTTCAAAACCGGCCGGATCTGCTTTTACGAGAGCAAAAGTTCCATTTTCCCACTGCACATACAA
>CAJXFK010000083.1 GCA_913052575.1 uncultured Planctomycetaceae bacterium | reverse complement strand
TTGAGGGTGAGGTCAACGGATTGATGACCTATGATCGAGAAGTTCAGAAGCTTACAGCTGACGAGTTGAGGCAATTACATGAACCGGCTCGTTTCTAAATGTTGCCGAGCACCTTACGGGTTGCGCCGACATTGTATGAGTGTTGGGTGAGTCTCGTTGACCCTGATAGCCTCAGCGTTTGCCGTCAGACTTGGGCGTCGTCGTGGTTGCAGTCAGTACACGCCATGCCAAGACAGCAGACACCTTCCGTCTCGTGGCGATAGAATGCTGGGTGAACTTGAGAATCGATTGCCCAACGGCTTGTTCGCAAGCACAAGTCGTATGTCCATGGTGTTGGATTCTGTCTTGAGACACAACGCTCTTAGGAGACACAGCGCTTCGAGACAGCCTTAACCAACCGAACGTTTCTTCAACAATCTTGAAGGCAGACGGGGAACATGAGTCGCAGCTGATCTTGAAAGTTATGTCTCAGGAATGACTGTTTGTGGCATAGGGTTTTAGTCTGTGAAACGAGAATCTGCGTTCGGAAGCCTACGCCATGCCTGACAATATATCTCAATACGTGTACGGATCGTCTCATACTGTTTCTCACTTAGCGGGGTAGAATGCACGCTGGGTCTTCATTTATCAATTATAGAATCGGACGATATTTATGCGTTTTCTCTTGCGATTGTTCGTGGCAGCGATTCTTTGTTTCGCGGCGTTCTATTCGGACGCAATGGCTCAGGAACAGCCAAATATCATTGTGATTTTGGCAGACGATCTGGGATATTCTGACCTGGGTTGCTTTGGCGGAGAGATCAATACCCCAACACTCGACTCACTCGCCGAAAATGGCCTTCGATGTACCCAGATGTACAGCACGGCTCGATGCTGCCCCTCACGTGCGAGCTTGCTGACCGGTCTCTACCAGCATCAAGCGGGTGTAGGCCACATGGTCTACAGGAATTGGGGCGAAGGGTATGAGGGTTCTCTGAATGAAAACTGTATCACCCTTGGTGAGGCACTGAAAACTGCTGGATATGCGACCTTTATGAGTGGCAAGTGGCATGTCGCTGCACACAAGGAGCCACCGGCACATTCCCTTCCAGAGAATCGTGGCTTTGATCGATCCACTGCTGTACGAACACACATCGATAGCTACTGGAAGGTTTTGGCTGGCTGTGATATCTACCGTGACGGAAAAATACTCATCAAAGGAGATAACGAAAAAACGAATTTAAGAGACCCCTATAAGCCTGATCAGGATTTCTATACGACAAACTTCTTTACGGACGTTGCCATTGAGTACATGGAAGACACATTACGTACAGATGAAAAACCTTTTTTCCTTTACCTGGCATACAATGCCCCACACTTTCCGCTTGAAGCACCCGATGAAATCATTACTGAATACGAACACCAGTTCGAAGATCCTGAGTGGCTCACAACATGGGGCAGCGGGTGGGATGATATGCGGCAAAAGAAATTCCTCCGACAAAAAAAGCTTGGTATTGTCACTCAAAAGCAGCAGTTACCTCAGGTGGGCTCATTTCACAATCAGTCAATCATGCCAGGCCTTCAGACTGGAAGAACACTTGTCGATTTACCAGCGTGGAATGATCTTCCGGACGATGTGAAAAAAGAGACTCTGTTTCGCCGTAGTATTTACAACGCCCAAATTACGTCGATGGACGACAACATTGGGCGAATCGTACGTATGCTCAAAGCGGAGGGTGCATACGAAAACACATTGATTCTTTTCGTTTCAGATAATGGCTGTTCTGGTGAAATGGGTGTCTTCGGAACCCATTTCAAAGGCGGAATCTATGACTATACACAAGGACAATTCGAAAATGGAGCATTCATTGCTGGTGGGGAGAAAGAGACGGATGGATGGGCGACTAAAGACAAGCTCGGAGGTGTTGGCTACCAAAAAGACAACTATGACACGTGGAAGAAGTTCAGTGGCTGGGCAACCTCTCAGGGGCAAGGGTGGGCAGCCTATTCAAACACCCCATTTCGCAAATTCAAAAAGTTTGTTCATGAAGGTGGGATAGCTTCACCATTCATTGCACACTGGCCAAAAGGCCTGAAGTCGAAGAATAAGATCATCAGCCACCCGTACTTTCACTTTATTGACATTATGCCAACTCTTTTAGACGTGGCAGGTATTGAGTACCCGGATCATTATCAAGACAAGGCACGCGAGCCCTTAGAGGGAACCAGCATGCTTCCGTATCTGGTTGATCCTGAAAAAGCGATGTCGAATCGATCGCTGTTTTGGCAACACGAAACGCATTCTGCTGCACGAAACGGAAACTGGAAAATCGTGACTGATAATGATCGTGCGTCTCCAATTAACTGGGAGTTATATGACCTCTCGAATGATCGGAGTGAGACGCATGATATTTCTGATCAGCATCCAGAAATTGTGTCAGCCATGGATGATGAGTGGCAGAACTTTGCCAAACGAGTGCATGCAAAACCTTTTCCGGAAGACCGTGACCTACCAACGGTAAAAAGTTCAGTCAACGGAGCCAATGTCGCGGCGATTCTCGACGGCTGGGAGCCGAAGACTTCTTCAGATATCAGAGTTCCCCGTCTCAGCTTTCATCCAAAAAAAGGAAGTACAGAGTGGTTTGAATATGAGTTTGAGACACCACAGGAAATAACAAGTGTGGGGGTGTACTGGTTTGATGAGGCTCAGGCTGCTGCAGCATTCAGGAATGAAAGGAAAGAAATTCTTCCACAGTCATGGCGAGTTCTGGCTTGGATCGATAATGAATGGAGCGAAGTGGATGTGCAGGAGACCGCTCCTGGGGTTCAAAGAGATCAATACAATTATGTGACGTTCAAGCGTCCAATTCATACCCAGAAAATTCGTATTGAAGTTCAGCTCCACGAAGAGCTTTCCGGGGGTGTGCTGGGGTGTCGATTTCATGCACCAGCAAAGACGGTACAGGAACCTGTAACAGATGATCCTGATCAGGAGCTTCAGCGCATCAAGGCATTGGCACGAGTTACTCTCAACGATGATGTCGACGAGTTCAACGGCTATTCTCACCTCAATGGAAATCGACCTGAATTTGATGGATGGCTTAATAAGCAAAACAATAAGCCTTTTCTTCAAAAGTCGGTCCCGAAGTTTCTCTGCTCACACGAAGATTACACCGAGGTCTTCAACTATCGCTGGTGGATGATCACAAAGCATCTCAAACAATGGGAAGAGGACAACAAAAACTATTTTGTCTTCACGGAGTTTCCAGGTTTTCCTGGCTGGGCATCAAACAGTGGTGCTATCCCTGCTCCTGCTGGACACCAGTTCTATGATCTTCGGTGGATGCGAGATCCTCAGTACCTGAAGTCGTATGCTGAATACTGGCTCAGTGGTCCACCGTCTCACGAAATGCAGTATCAAAATAATTGTTGGCTCTCAACGCTGCCCCGTCCGCAAAGTCATCATTATACGAGCTGGATGATTGATGCTTCTGAGGCGATGCTCAAAATACACCCTGATGCTCAATGGCGAGACCGATTGCTTCCATCCATGGAACGTCATCAAGAAATCTGGGATCTCATCTTCGGAGTCAATGCTCCTCAGACTACTACACACGGTCTCTACAAATGCCTCGATATGTACGATGCCAATGAGTTCACGATCTCAACTACGCTCGGTTTAATTGCTTCCCAAGGAAGTTTTTCTGACTACACCGCGGAGTTGAACAAGGAGGATCCCTACAAGGGTGAAGAACGTTGGCGGCGGTACTTTACAGATGGCAAAGGGTGGCAGGCAGCATTCAAGGAAGGCTTAAAAAGCAAGCCGTTTGTCTATCCGCAAGCCTTTGACCTGGATAATTACCAAACGCAGCCGCAGCCTTTCGGCGGAAATCATGATTGGTATATCGATAAAGACGGTGAAAGGAAAGCAAAGAATCCGAATAGCTATCCAAACTGTTTTACGGTCCGTCCGTCACTGAATTGTTATATGTACGGGAATATTCATTCGCTTGCCAACCTCTACTCCCTTCAGGCGGCAGAAGATGGCAACCGCGATTCCAAGGGGAAAGCTGATGTGTACACGAAGCGAGCATCTGAACTTCAGAAAAAAATTCTTGATTCACTCTGGCACCACCCGTCACCTGAGGATGCCTTTGTTTTTTACAAAAAACGTGGATCAATAGATGACCCTTTTTTCTATTCTCGTCTGGCCGGAGACAATCTACACACGGGAGGTGTTGTCGATCAGTTAAGCCTTGTTCGAGAAACCGTCGGCTACACACCGTGGTATTTTTCCATGCTCCCTCGTGATGACAGTCAATACGACATTGCATGGAAGCAGTTCGGTGATGAGATGGGATTTCGGCAACCTTTTGGCATGTCCACCACTGAATACAGACATGATTTTTTTAATGAGATGTCATATGGCTGGAATGGTCGCGGATGGCCCTTCCAAAACTCCGTTGTCTACAAAGCGTATGCCAAGTACCTCCGGGACTATAAAGCAACTCGAAGTACAATCAGTGAAGAAGATCGTCAGTTGCTGTACGACCATGTGACTCAATATGTGGAACTCCATGGGCGGCGACGCAGTATTGGTGAGTGGTATCTACCCCGCACTGGAGGATATCGAATGCCTGGTGGCGGTGACGTTGTGCAGAGTCTGCCTGCCATGGGAAAAGGATTTGGTGATGTTCAAGACTATTTTCACTCAACGTTTCCTGATGTACTCATTGAGGATCTCATTGGGTTTCAGGGCAGCCATGGCGACAGCTTTGAAATTCACCCTTTGCTACCAAAAACAAAATGGAAATTCTTCTACCTTGGGGACCTTCGGTATCATGGCCACGACGTCGATATTCTTTGGAAAGAAGATTGGTCTTCAACGACTCCTGGCATGCAAAGCAAGCTGTTTGTATGGGTTGATGGAAAACGAGTTGCTCAAAGCAATGATCTCAACAGTCCCCTGCAAGTATCCCTGCATTGATTGGTCATCCGCGCCCACTTCCTCAAGTTCTAGAGTTATGCCCATTCTAAAAACCTCCAATCGCTTCTTTTCTGCAGCTTTCTTTTTTGTCGCGTGCTGCGGCTGTCACCTATCAACCAACATGCAGCTCATGGCGAGCGAACGGCCAGCATTCACAGATTATTGCAGCCGTCTTGAACACGATATCCAAGGTCGTAAGCACGGTTTTCTTGCAGGCAACGTGACTTACTACGTTGGTGGATTTCACGCGAGTTGGAGGACCATTGAGGATGAAACCATAGGCCTGACGCATCCCTTCTATCATGATCTTCGCGCTCGTGGTGCCGCGCGTGTGCAAAGTGAGATTACGGGTACAGAGAATACAGGTACTGGCAATGATTATATGAGCTGGGAATTTTACAAAGACACACGTGTACTGTATGGAAGTGTCATTGTGGATGGAAAGACCTATGAGACGCCCAAGCCACGCATCATGCGATGGCGACCAGATCAAGTTATTTGTGAATACGACCTTGATGGCATCACAATTCGAGAGCAGAAGTTTATCGGAAGTAACGATGCGGCGGCTTCAATCATCACTGCGTCAAAGCCAGTCACCCTTCAATTCACTGGCCAGAGTTTGTTTACGCGGAATAGCGTCTCGTCGCAGGCTACCGCCAGACTTGATGATTCAAAACGATCGATTCTGATTACTGAGGCTGGCGCAACAAAATCTCGTCCAGACCCTGGTGGCCCCGAACGCATTGGCCCATCTGTGTATTCAGGCATGACGACTGTCCTGAGTGCCTCAACGGAACTCGCAACAAGCCTTGTTCTTGAGAAAGATGCCAAGGGAGTCATGCACTATACATTTTCAATTCCGTGTGATTCCAAAGGCGCTGTTGTCTCTTGGGCAATGCACGATGATGAAGCCACAGCAATACAGGCCGGCCATGACATGATTGATGATCATGCGGATGCCCTTGCTGAGAAAACAACGTCTATGAACCAGCTCCTGAATGATGAAATCCCTTGGTTTCGCTGTCCTGACGAAAAGTTTGTCGATATCTATTACTATCTTTGGTCTCTCTATTTGATGTATTCAATTGATGTAGGCAGCGGGTGGGAGATGGAGAACCACACGCAGACAGCTGTGAATAATTTCCTTGGTCTGCATCGTTATGATGCGATGTTCCAAATAAAAGTTGGGGCGTGGGCTGCTGACAAGGCTCGGTACGGCTACGGAAATGTCCTGACATGGAAGCATCTCACCGAGAATGATCTATTTCGTGAACTGCCCAATGGCATTCGTATGCTTTCTGACAACAAGGGGACCTCCTGGCATAGTGGCGCCTACGGTGGAGAAATGTCTGAGCACGTCCTTGGTGCATGGCAGATTTATGAGCATACGGGCGACGTTGGGTTTCTACGAGCCAGTTACGAAAATCATTTTGAAAAACTTTTTCGTAAGAGACTCACGAATTTTGCAATGAATGAATTCGAAGTGGCTGAAACACTTGCTCGCATGGCCACTGTTCTTGGGAAAGAAGCAGATGTGAAGCACTGGCAGTCACTGGTACGTACTGATTCTGACCATGTTCGACTCATGTTTGATCAGCGATGGGAGATGAACGGTATAGAAAAGTATTTCGCAGGTCCAAAGAGTGGATTGATTGGGACAAACTCGTTTTGGGCAATGCGTTCACCGTATTTCCCGAAAGAATATGCTGAAGAAATGGTGCAGCACTGGGCAGTTGATCGCAAGAAAGGTTTTTTCGGTGAGTTTTTTCCGCTTGCGATGTCGAAACAATCTATGCAGGAGTTCGACACGAAAGTGGATGATTCCTTTGGGTATACGCCAGACACTGCCTACTTCATGCTCGACGGAATGTTTTGCCAAGGGCTTTCCGTTGCACCAGAACTGACACTCAACCACATTGGCAATTACAACTGGCACGACGAATGGAATATTCCTGTTGCACCAGAGGCGTACCGTCGTGACCGCACGCTTTTTGGAGACCAATATTCAAACTTCAATGCTGGGAAAATCCTGTTGTATCTCGAAGGATTAGGTGGGCTCAAGTATTCCATCCCTGAGAATAAATTGCTTGTGCGTCCAGCCCTGCCAGACGACTGGGAATGGATGGAAATCCGACTGCCACTCAAGGGTGAATGGACCACGATTCGCTATGAGAAAGATACAGTAGACGTCTCGGGGTCGCCATTATCTTGGGAGCAAATTTCAAGGGATAATTCGAACTGATTGAACGTAATGCTTTGCAAAGTTGGTTTGGCCTGCACGGCATGTAAATCGCTTTGGCATTCGCTCTATTGAGGAAAAGAATCTTATGACTTTAAATCGCATCAAGCTCAAGTGTGCTTGTCTGGTTATGACCTTCTAGAACCAAAGGTCCGAATTTCGATCCAGATTGAGTTTTTCAAGATTCTCTTTAAAGTGCTTTATTTTTGCCGTGCTTTCTTTCAGCTTTTTGCTGAGTTCAAGACGGTCTTCTTGTGACAAGCCTGTTTCGTTCAACTGCTTATTCAATTGATCAACTTTGAGTTGATTTTCCAAAGTCCACTTTTCCAGCTCTTCTGTTCGGGTTGCATAGACCTCATCCATTGTCCATGCGCCGACCTTTTGAAGATACGCATCCAACTGCCGAACCATTTCTGCTGTTTTCTCGGGCATCTGTTTCGTCAGATCATTTGTCTCACCCATATCTTTTACGACATTAAACAACTTGATTTCGCCCGAATTGAGATGTCGCATCAGTTTGAAATCACCGCTTCTGAATGCGGTAATGGGTACCGTGTAATGTGCAGGAAAATGAAAAACAAAACCGGTGTCACGTGTAGCAAGCTTGCCATCGTTGCCCTTCTCAAAAACGGGTCGCAAACTAATCCCATCCAAATCACTTGGTAACGCGGCCTTACTGCCAGCAAGATCGTGCATCGTTGTTAAATAGTCCCACTGTGCTACCGGTTGATCGCACTGCGAATTCGTAGTGATTCCAGGCCCGGCCACAATCATTGGAATGCGTAAGCCACCTTCCCACATTTTGGCTTTCCCACCTTGGAGAGGAGCGTTGCTCTGGCCTCCGCCGTTATCTGAAGAAAAGATGACGTAGGTGTTGTCCTCGAGTCCCTGTGCCTGAAGTTCATCCAGAACCATTCCAATCGATGTGTCCATGTTTTCCATCATGGCCGCGTAGTTGGCTTTTTCCCATAGTGCCTGTAGTTTCTTTGGCATCTCATGGGCATTCGTATCAAATTTTGAGATATCCGGAATCCCACCCTCAATGCCGTTCTCTGTGGCAAGGATACGAAGATATTTTTCTCTTGTGCTCTTGAGGGATGTATTGCGTACATGCACGGCATAATGGGAGATCGTCATGAAAAATGGTTTTCGATCCTTACCACGTTCTTTTAGAAATTCTTGAGCGGTCTTTGCCAGACTGAAGACACGCTTGGGGTCGTCATCCGGTATTGGGGTTTTATCGGCAGGCTCCCACCAGTCACCATGTCCATTCCCATTGGGATGTTTATGGTGAAAATCGGTCACGTCATAACCGTGATCCTTGAACCAGCCCATCGGTGTACAGCCTTTGCCATAAAAAGCTGTGACATACTCTTCGTTGGCTTCCTTGAGCATCTCTGCAATGGAGAGGTTCTTGGTCATATCAATCTGTTTTTTGTTCATGACAACGTCATGGATTGATATACAGCCAACACGTGCCGTCGTTTTGCCAAACTGGATGCTCGCGCGTGATGGCGTGCAGACTGGGGAAGGACAATACGCATTAGAAAATCGCATACCTCTCAATGCCAGTTTTTCAAGACTTGGAGTCTGATGAAGTGCATGAGCCAATTCAGGACGATCGTTCATCATCGGGACGCTTGTCTGCGTGTACCCGAGATCATCTGCATAGATAATGACAAAGTTTGGTGCCTCAACTGCATGTGCCGTGATCGCGGTGATCGCGAACATGATACTGATCATTATTCTCATCTGCTGTCTCCGTTTGTATTTCAATATACCGAGTAGGACTCGGTTCCTTGTGGTGTCAATCACCCGCATGCTCAACCCAATGTGATCTCACGTGCTCTTCGACCCCTTCGTTTGGAGCACTTTCACGCCATGAAGTGTTTGTAGCTTGGCGTCGACATTTTTCCTTATTCAGTTCATTCTTAAATAGTCTCGCGTTCAGTTGTTTCAGTAGTTGTGATTGTTGCATGTCGAGATCGGCAGGGTTTTGCTCCCGGAGCAACGTGATTTCTTTCCTGTAGGACTTTTCTGCTTGTTTTCCAAAGGTGTCCATGAGGTCATAGAGCGCATCACGTACTTGGGCGGTTGTGCCGCCATCAACATCTTTGACATAATCGGCTCGGATCGCGTCCATTGACGTAACCCTCTCCGGCATAGAAGCTGCAAGATTTTCCTGCTCGGAATAATCTGTTTTGATATTGAAGAGTCTTGTTTCGCCGGTATTGAGATGTCTCATCAACTTATAGTCACCAATGATGATGGAGCTGATCGGCGGATGATAATGGCACGTGTAATGATGGATAATGCCTGGAGCCAGACGCTTGACGACTCCCGCGTTTCCACGCACAAACACATCACGCAGACTGCCACCATCCACATCATTAGGTAGATCTTTTTCACTACCACTCAAGTCGTGAAAGGTCGGCAGGAAGTCCCATTGCACAATGGGCACATCGCATTGAGCCCCGGCTTGTATCTGTGGGCCGGCAATGACTGTAGGAACCCGAATTCCACCTTCAAACATGGAACGCTTGCCTTCTTGCAGAGGTCCATTAAACCGTCGGTTCTGCCCCTCGACTTTTCGTCGCTCTGAATGCCCTCCTCCATTGTCCGAAGTAAAAATAATGTAGGTGTTTGCAAGCGCTCCTTTTTCTTCCAGTGCGTCGATCAACGCCCCGACATTCATGTCCAGTTCCTCGGTCATTGCCGCATAGACAATGTCACGGTAGACACTTGAGTTTTCATCGTCAATTTTGTCAACATCCCTGCCCTCGGCTATCCAGCGTTGTTTGTTTCGGAGAAAAGCTTCGCGAGTTGCCATGTGAGGAATATGAACTGCGTAATGAGAAACCATCAGAAAGAACGGTTGTTTGCCTGCGTATTGATTGACAAAATCAACAGAGTCCTTGCTCAGTGAATGCATCCGCTTCGGATTATTCTTTGGAAACGGTGTTTTCTTTTTCACATCCCAGTAGGATCCATGCCCGTTGCCGTTGCCTCCGGGTTCTCCAGGTACTTCATCGGTGACGTCATAGCCTGCTTCATCGAATCGGCCCATGGTGCTGCAGCCTTTTCCGAACATTGCTGTCGTATAGTTTTTGCCTGATGCTTTGAGCATCTCTGCAAGAGTCACTTCGTCGTCATATCCATTGGGCCTCTGGACTGCAGTAAGCACATCAAAAACATTACGGCACTGCAGCCGGGCTGGTGTTTTTCCAAATTGAATACTCAATCGTGATGCCGTGCAGGTTGGGGTCGGTGCATAGGCAGTCGAGTAGCGTGTACCGAGTGCTGCAAGACGATCGAGCCCTGGCGTTCTGATGAAACTGTGCTTTGTTGTTGGGTCGTCTTCCATCATCTGGACGGATGTGTCGGCGTACCCCAAATCATCTGCATAAATCAGGATAAAATTTGGGGCCTCTGCAGGGAGGTAGTGTGCGCCGCATGCAAAAAACACAAATGCGATAAGATATGCCAAGTTTTTCATCGGTGGTTCGTTTCTGCTTTGAGTCGTAAAGGCAAACTGTTTCGATTCTAGATTTCGAACACTAATTGTGATCAGCGGTACCACGTAATTCATGCATTTCAATAAGCCTACGAGATCGAGACAGTTGTCGATCCTGAAACTCCACATGGTTTTTAGAGACGTCTACCTGAAACGCTTTTTGTTTATTAGTGGGGTCGGCATGAAGATCTGCTTTTAATTTTTTAAATCGCTTTCTGCCATTGGCGATCCAACTGTCCTCGAGCAGTTCCACGTAATTACGACGAATGAGGGTTACGGTCTCAGCGTCCACTGAGTCCAAATAGCTGGAACGTTGATGGTCAAGTTTCTTCACCAATTCCGGCATGCTTGATGACACATCATGCCGTTCAGATATATCGCTTGAGACATCGTACAACTCAACATCCAACGTATCGAGATTTTTTATTAACTTGTAGTCGCCCATGCGAACCGCAGACTCAGGATCGCCTGTGTGCCAAGGGAAGTGAAAGACGAGTGGCGCGGTGTTACGCGTGACCTTTCCTTTATTGCCTCGCATGAAAACATCGCGAAGGCTCCCCCCGTCCAATTCCGAGGGTAGTGGTTGTGTCCCACCTGCCAAATCATAAAACGTTTGCAGAAAATCCCACTGCACGATTGGTATATCGCAATAGGTTCCCGGGCTGATCCCCGGCCCACGAACCATGCTGGGCATACGGGTCCCACCTTCGTAGAGGCTTCCTTTTCCACCTCGCAGTGGTGCATTGCCGCGGAAACCACCACCGTTGTCAGACGTGAAAATGACAAACGTATTCTCGGCAATGCCAAGTTCGTCGATTGCGTCAAGCAAAGTTCCCGTCGCACGATCCATATCATCGAGCATTGCAGCGTAGTTGATGATCCAGCCATGGTTGTACATGGAGATGGAAACTGATTCCTCAGGGGTGTCATCTTTTTTCTGGTACGTGCTTCCGTGTGGCAGTTTCTTGTACTTCTCTCGAGTCTCTTGTAGAGAGTCATGCCAGATATGCATGGCATAGTGTGAAAGCTGTAGATAGAACGGCTGCTTTTTGGCAACTTGTTGCTCCATGAACTGAATGCTTTTATCAGTCAGCGAGAATATTCGCTTGGGGTCTTCGTCACCGAGCGGAGTCTTCCCATCATCAGCAAAGTCACCCGGCCCATTCCCATTTGGCCCATCGGTCACATCGTAACCCGCTTCTGTGGGCTTGATACTTTCGTTATGCCACTTGCCAAAATGTGCAGTTTGATAATTGGGGTTCGCTTTCTTCAGTGCCTGTGGAATCGTTATTTTGCCCATGTACTGTTTCTTCGCCTCAATCGAAGACAATACGGTATAGCGAAGCCGGCTGGGTGTCATTCCATGCAGAAGGCTGTTTCGTGAGGGTGCGCACAAGGTTGACGGTGAGTAGCACGACGAAAGCACCATGCCTTCCTGAGCTATTCGTGCGATATGTGGCGTTTGGAAGTAGTCGCTCCGCGTGTCCTCGCGGCCTTTGATCATCTCAACTGACGTCTCTGCCCATCCGAGGTCATCAACGTACACGAGCACAAAGTTTGGAGGCGGGTTTTGGGGAGATGCTGCAGGTGCTGTGATTGCGGTAATCGCAAACACGGTGCCGATAATAATTCTCATCGAACGGTCCCGTTGAGTGTCTCATACTTCGATAAAAAGATGGCATGTTCATGGTACTGCAGCGTCGCTGCCCCAATTCTTTACCAAATCAATACTATCGATTGTTTTGACCGTCGGTCAATGAGATAACCCGTCAAGATCGTGAGTTATATTGTCACTGCTCTCTTTGGCAGTCTTCTGCCAACCCTCCTATGCCGCCGGTTGAGCAATGTTTGGCGTCTTTTAGCATTCGCTTTTATAAGCGGCCATGAGAACGAATATTTTAGATGCTCAAAAACTTTGAGTTTTTATTCTGATGTCTTCTGATCGTTCTCATTCTTGCCTTCCTTCCTCGATTTTTTGCGGAGTTCGCGTTTCGATTTCTTATTTATTTTATCATCCAGCTTTGAGTGATCGGTTTCTCCCGACTTGCCTCTCAACGCCTCTGGCACCGTGATTTTTTTCCCCTGGATTTCGATTTGTTTCACCAGTGCAAGCTGTTCGTTGATCTGACCAGGGGGCGAGGTGTTGAGGCCTGGGATGAACTCTCCAAAAGGACGACCAATTGCTTCGAGGTTCTGCTGCATGAGGTTGCGCATATCATTAAGACGAAAAACCTGATCGTCGTGATAGGCCAGGTTGCTCATTTCTTTTGGATCCCTCTTGAGGTGGTAAAGTTGATCTTCTTCAAAGAACCCAGGGCGGTCTGCTCCTCGGACTCCGATTCCAAGGCGTCCAATGTAGGACATGGCTTTGGGTAAGTTTTTCGGGGCGGTTTTCTTAATAGCAGCGATTTGTTCTTTGGTGTGGCGAACGGCAATATACGACCAATCTTTTGTAACTGTCGCCCGTGCAGATCCCATTTCAAGATAGAGATGATCTCGCCAATTATCGGTTTGTCCGTTTTCGAAAAGAGGGGTGAGACTTACTCCATCGATCCGGTAAGCGTCCGGTTTTTCCACTTGGCCCAAGTCGAAGAAAGTAGGCACGAGGTCGATGTTCTGGACCAGTTCTTCACAAACCTGTCCTGCGGGAATTCCGTTTGGCCAACGCATGATCATGGGGACTTGGCAACTTCCATGTGAAAAAACAGATGCTTTGCCAGAGCAAATGAACGCAGCTGAGCAGAATTTGCCAAAGGCTTCATCCCCTGAGTTCTCGCCTCTCGGATTAATGAATGCACACGCTACATCTGCCACCTTCTCAAAAAATGAAGCTAATAAAAGCTCCATTGCAGATGAAAAATTAGGCTCTTTGAAGGTAGAAGAAACAGGGAATACTGCCCAACCAGTTTTTATTCCTGAGCCAACTGAACCAATGTCACCAAATGCAAGCTATGCACCTGTGCGACAGAAAACGGGTCTTATGGGCCGAA
>CAJXFK010000082.1 GCA_913052575.1 uncultured Planctomycetaceae bacterium | reverse complement strand
GAACGTGAAGACATTCATCTCTTGAAGAACTCAAAGTCATACGAGAGAAATCCATTTTCACTCCAACTAAGACATACCGAGAGCAGCGAATGAGACATTTATCATGTCCTATACCCGCCTAAACAGTCGCCTTTCCGAAACTTGGCACAAAGCAGGTTCGGCAGCATGGAAACACATATGACATGCCTACCTTATCTTTTGATACTAAGGAATATAGTGCTCCTACTGTTATTTCAGGAAGAGAAAATCCAGCTAAGAATTCAAGATGATTTGTCTAATTCCTTCAAGTCGTTGTCGTCAATGAGGCTTATCAGAGGAGGCGGTTCGTATTTACCCACGACTCATTTGGAGAAAAAACTTTAAACTACATAGTTGCTACTTTGTGGTGCAGCAAAAGCTCTTACAACAGCGTGAGACTATCGAACCAATGAAAAAACCATTATCTCTAGTGTTTGCTGAGTCTCAATTCAATCTCACCAAAGATTCCACCAACTGTCTAGTACCGATGACTTGTGAGAAAGAAAAATATAATGTTTTTATTATGCTGTTTTTATAGGTCATTGAGAAATCTTGTGCGTCCTCATCAAGCTTTACGATCAACATGACCACATCAGTCGCATATTGTTTCGAGACGAAACTCGGTGGCAGCGGTCAGGGGCATGCCATCAAGTAAAAAACAGGCAGTCGGTTGAACTGATCAATGCTTCCTATGAGAAGACGTTGATTTTCGATCTCCTGTCGCCTACCAGCAGAAAGGGTCCCTGAAATGTTTTTCGCAACATCACGCTTGGGCAGTCGAAAAAAATCTAATCTTCAATCCGAAAATAACTTTCAAGATGTTACTGATGAACTCGTTCATCCAAACCGGATTTTGTTTACCGAAGAGGTCATCCTTGGCATTTGTATGGTTATTACAGGGCTGTTGTATACATTTTCACAAATGCCGACCGCCGTGCTTTCAACAGCTTCAGCAAGCAAATCCTTCATCAAGCAATCAGTAGCCGGTTTTGCACCTGCCAACAGTCTTGAGTCGGATAAAGTGGGCATGCCACTGATTGATGTGGCGCGTCCAATGCTCACTGCACTGCGTAAAGCTAATACGCTTGAAAAAAATCGAGACTTTAGCCCTGCAACGCAGGCCGCCTGGAGTACCGTCCGAAAAGAGTGCAAGGATCTTGCCAATCGCTTTGTAAGAATCCATGGCAAGTCACTTCCACTTTGGATTCATGATGCTGAAAAACAGCGTGTCGTAAATCTAGAAGCTAAACTTCAAGTCCTACTCGGTGATACCCGTGATCAGATTCGTGCTCTACGCATCAAGTCACTCTCACCGGAGGTACAGACCGCCTTGCAAACACCTCCTGCAGATCGGACTGAAGAGCAAGTTGATTTAGCCGGGAATGCTGAAAGCACTTCTGCAGTTTCGTGGGACATGGCTGCCAGTGTTCTGGCCGAACCTCAGCGATCTGTAGCAAAAAACCTTTGTGCTCTTTTTGCTGAGGCCAAAGATAATTCGCGAGGTATCAGTAGTTGTCGTGATATTATTAATTACGACTACTGGATGGCAGTTTCAACACTTGCATCAACTCCAGAAGGTATCAAGGCACGTGAAGCCTTACAAAGAGCAAGTCGAGCTGCAAAGGGCAATGACTTTGAGGCAGCACAGTCTGCTTATGAAGAAGGAATTACTGCCCTTCAAGCAAGCCTTATTGAAAACCCATCCTTAAGAAGTCAGCCTGCAGTAATTGAGGAAATTAGTAGCCAGGTTGACAGCTACCGAAATGTTGTTGAAGAGCAAGGAAAAGATTTTGACAACATCTACAGCATAGAGAATGTTCTGCAAACAAACTCATAATTTTGTGTGAAACTGGTAGCGGCACGGGCCGGCGGTCAATGTATGACCTGTCCGGCCCGTGTTGCTTTTCTCTCGTTCATCAGATCCGCCGGTTCCACAATACATCCTGTAACGAGCCAACGATTCCGTTTCTGCAATGTCACAACAACACTAACGATGATGGTTTCCGTATCTCCCGCACCAAGACTGCCTGTAACGCGAACAAGCATATTTGCAATTGCCGTTGAAAATACCAGACCCTGTTGAATGTCTACCTTAAGACGCGTTATCAAGACTTGCTGCGGCATCACATCACGAACAACTCTTTCGGCCTGTTCTCGAACTGGCTGTTTTTCAGGAGCGATTGCATCTAAAATCGCTTCGATATCTTTTATCTCAACAGCGTGGGCAAGTACCGGGAGTAAAAGTTCTAGTTGCTCTTTATCAGTCTCAATAAGCCAATCAATCGTGGTCACTCCACAGCCTACCCCAAACATAATCAAAGCAATTATCGCCCACTGATACTGACCACTACTTTGCCAAAGCCAGAAAAAAAAAGTGGTTATTACTAAAAACAACGCAAGCAGCGGGAGTGTGTCCTCATACGGCATAGATTCAAGGCAATTACTGTTATCCTAATTTATGCTGATGATTTTGAACGGGTATTCAACACGCTAACCACAATAAAGCCAGCTGCCAGAATTACACCAATCCATCCGACATTTGCCCAGACACTCAATCCGGCACCAACACTTGCAGCAGCGATAGCCACGAGCATGACCACATTAACAAGAATCCGCACGCCCCCTCTGGGCATTGCGTCCCCAAGCAAAGACGGGCTATTCATCATAAAAAAGAATGCAATGTAGGCGACGGGCAACAGCACCATACCAAAGTTACTCGTAGGAACTGCGAGCCAGAATTGTGCCTGTTCGTCTCCCCACAAAGCGAGAAAACCAAGACCACCAACAATGCCTGGCAGGATTGCCCCAAGCCGCTGAACAACTCGATCACCTTGGCGGCGAGTCATTTCACAGACACAAAACCCATTAATTACCATCAGGATCACGATGGTTGAAATAGCCATACCAAGAACCCCGATACCAAATATTTTCTGCGTAAGCCCACCTTTACCAAACAGGTCTTCTAACGCGTTCGCAAGATCAAAAGCATCTCTTTTGATGAGTGCATAGGCTAGCGTTCGATCGGCTGAGGGCAGTGCATTAATTCTTTCATTCATCTCAGCCTCACTGAGCGGAGAAGGCTGATCTGCACCCACGTCTGATAGAACTCTTTTTTCAAGATTGACTCTGTAGGAACCGATGATTTGCGTGGCCGGTTGACTGATAATTTCCTTATCAATTTCAGCGTGAAATTGACTAGCCGCAGCAATCACTACACAACTTGTTGCGAGTAAAAATGGAATAAACAAGCCGGTTGAAAGGTCAAAAGTTGCAAGTCCTCGAAAAGCACGATCCCAGCCCTTGCGAAGCATTGAATACGGCAAGAGAAAAGTCATATTTATTCCCACGGCAGTGGCAGCCGCCGCTATCATTCGCTCCCGTTGGGCACGAATAATGGTTGTGCTCCAGTAATCAGGAGAACTCGATTCAGCAATAAATTCAGAAAGTCCCGTTACAGGCCGCCAAAGAAGACTGACATCAGGTACAAAACCTTTTGCAATTGCAGCCCAGTCAAGTTCACCTTTCCAAGACATCGCAACAACAACACCAAAAAAGCTAAGCACAACAAGACCAACCATTGCCTTCAGAGATATCTCGAAGATTCGAACGCCCCACCCTGGTGAGTCATAGAACCAAACTACAACTGCAGCAAGTAAAAACAGACCTACTACGCAGATGATTTTTGCAGAGTCGCCGGAAAGATATTGTGGAAATAAATTCTGCTGAAGTGCTGCCGTTCCTAAAGAAAACTGCGGCATTGCCCATACAAGATTCGCCATCATTGCGGCTATGAGCCATCCCCAACCAAGCACTGGACTAACGTGCTCATTCATTGCTTGAAACGGCCGCTGCCCTGTTGAAAGAGTTACATAGGCAATCGCAGAAAGCATAACGATACCGAGTATCATCATGAGCGGCTGTAACCAAAGAAACTCATAACCACCAATTACGCCTAAATAGAGTGAACCCGCTAATGAGCCTCCACCAAGCGTGATAGCCGATTGCAACCAGCCGGGACCAGAAAGGCGTGTGTACGTTACTAGAGTACGCCCAAGACCAGCAGCTTGAGCTTCTTCTAGCTGTATACGCTCTGCCAACACACGATCATGAACTTCTCTCGAGCTCATCCAATAATTCCTTTTTTTCGTAAACTAAACAAGAATATCTTTTGTTTTTATGGGCTGGTGTACTATATCAGTTGACGAACAGGTTAACGACAGCTTCCGAAGCAACGCATCAAACCATCATGAAATGATGTCGATTTCATCAATAATCGCCCCTCTGAGTGAACAGGCCCATGATTGAAAATTTATCACCCAAGCATCTTGGGTCCCGCATCCAGAACAGTAGCTCGATTAAAATTATTGATGTTCGTACACCGGCAGAGTTTGATGAAATTCATATCCAAAATGCAGAAAACATACCACTCGATCAGCTCAACGCATCAACATCGAATTTGAATTCCGGTGAAGATGGATTCCTGTACTTTATCTGCCAGTCTGGAGGCCGCAGCCGCAGAGCCTGCGAAGCAATGATGACGGCGGGTCACACAAAAGTAATAAATATTGAAGGGGGGACTATCGCCTGCGAAGCAGCAGGTCTACCTGTGGTAAGAGGTCGTAAAACGATATCGCTTGAAAGACAGGTGCGAATTGCAACAGGATCGCTCGTTTTTGTGGGTGTTCTCTTAGGATCTTTTGGTGGAAGCTACGGGGTGCAATGCGCCGGCCTGTTCCTTGCTGGATTCATCGGAGCGGGTCTCGTTTTTGCTGGTGTTACTGATACGTGTGGAATCGCAATAGTCATTGCGAAGATGCCATGGAATCAATCTCGGTCTTCAAAAACATCATGCAAAACCATGGGACTAATCGTGGCATTCTTTATAGGAATGGTCGGCCCCCTCCTTGCCGCCACACACACAAAGGATTCGCTTACAAACGTTCGGCAAAAGATAATAACCCAAAGTGCAATTCTCATAGATGTTCGAGAACCGAAAGAATGGTCAGGTGGTCATCTTGCGATTGCTCAATCTCTCCCTCTCAGTGAACTTCAAACCACTACAGAGAACAAATTAGATGAACTTCTTCCTGATAACATGATCATCTATTGCCATTGTTTATCTGGTGCCCGGTGTCTCGAGGCATCTCGTATCTTAACCTCTTATGGCTATGACGCACGTGCCTTACAACCAAGCTACTCAGAACTTTTAGATGCTGGATTTATTCAAGCAGGCAATAAATAAAAAATGGCTCTGTAGTAATTATTGCCTTACTATGCCATCACTGATCGCTTGTGGCACCTAACATCGACATTGTTCTATGTCGTGAGAGTTTTGAATAAACATTCTTGCCTTTCTTCTGACCTAATCCCTCTTATTTCAGAAAAGAAACACCACCCTCGTATGAAATCACTACACATTTCATCTCCATTTTTTTAGTGCTTCTATTACTCAATCGACTGAGCTTTTTGAAAAGCAATTGGAATTCTTGTCGTCATCACACCTCAATCAGACGGCATCGTTCCACCCTTCATCATCGTTGCATAGAAAAATTGCTTATCATCCTGCTTCCATCTACATTCTTGTTCGATAGCATCGCATACAACTTGAAGAATCCCTGCTTTTTTGGCAACTTCGCAAGAGAATGTGTCCGGACCCTGATACTCCTCCAAAGGCTTTACTTCTTCAATCTTAATTTCTTTCATGCGTTCAAAAAACTTGACTATGCTTTAGAGCTTGGTCAAGTTCAACTACAAAAAGTCTGATGCAAAAGCACATCGGCATGGCCGTAGCGCAACGATGTGTTTCATCTTTCCACAAACAACTCCATGAAATGAGCGCTGCTCATAGCCACGACTGTCACATCTTCATCACGGTACAACCGACTAAAATATTGAATCCCTTGACATTCAAAATAGTGGTTCATCAGCAGAATTACACATTGCAATACTTCAGTGTTCTTCTCTTTCATATACTCAAAAAAACGAAAAACTTACTGAAACACCATATGATAAAACGAATCCCATCATTGTATTACGCGGTTGCAATCCTCATTACAATAAGTGGACTGCCTGACAAGATTTTATTCACTGCGTTGAATGCTGCCCAACCAGCTCTCCGGGTTGGCATGGAACTTTCTTATCCACCATTCGAAATGACTGACACCAAGGGCCAGCCTGAGGGCATCAGCGTAGAGCTGGCAAAAGCACTTGGGAAATCACTTGGACGTCCGATTCTTATCGAAAATATCGCATTTGATGGACTGATTCCAGCACTGCGTACCGGCACTATTGACTGCATTATTTCATCTATGACATCCACTCCGGAACGGGCTCGAGCCATCGCATTTTCCGAGCCCTATCTGAGAACTGGGCTCACGCTCCTCGTAGGGATCAACGCGCCGATCTCCTCTGCCTCTGATTTGACAAAGCCAGGAATCCGAATCGCGGTTAAAAAAGGAACAACAGCCCATCAGTACGCATCCCGCGAACTCACCAAAGCACACGTTTTCGTGCTAGACAAAGAATCCGCAGCTGTCTTAGAAGTAACGCAAGGCAAGGTAGATGCCTTCATTTATGACTCGCTATCCGTGTACCGTCATCATCAGCGTCACCTCAAAACAACTCGAGCCATTCTTGAGCCATTCCGGGAAGAGACCTGGGCCATCGGACTCAGAAAACGGGATGTCGCTCTGCTCAAATCGATTAACGCGTTTCTCGTGAAATTTAAAAAGACTGGTGGCTTCGAGAAGCTCGGTGAAGAATTTCTGCCGAAAGAAAAGGCGTACTTCAAAACAAACAACATTCCATTTTACTTTTAAAACCCCAAAAAACAAACCTGAGACACAGAACTAAAAAGTTATGGTGTGTTTTTTGCTCGTTTTTTAGGCGTCACGGCGGGAACTACACATTTACATTCATGTAAATTAAGCAAAACGCTCTATGCTATGAATATGTCTCGTTCTTTCGCACACATTATTGTCGCAACAGTTGTCACTATCCTTCTCATCGTTGCTTGTTTTCAGGTGCCCGGTGACTGGAACTGGTCTGGTGTTTGGGAGTACAGACAAAAATTTATCTCCGGATGGCTTATGACCTTGGGCCTAAGTCTTGCTGCTTTAGTGCTCAGTGTTGCTATTGGACTGATTGTTGCTCTTTTCTTGGCTGCTCGAAATCCGCTCGTCGAGGCAACCGGGAGAATTTATGTTGAACTGATTCGAGGAACGCCACTGCTCGTACAGTTGCTCCTTGGGTTTTATGTCGTAGCCAATGCCGTTGGGCTTGAAAACCGCTTTGTAGTTGGCACGTTGGTCCTCGCTGCTTTCAGCGGTGCCTATATGGCTGAGATTTTTCGAGGCGGGCTCAATGCAATACCGAAGACTCAACGAGACTCTGCTCGTGCTATTGGGCTTACTCGCTGGCAATCATTCCGCCTTGTTGTTTTACCGCAAGCTGTGCGACTCGTTCTACCAGCCATAGCGGGCCAACTCGTCTCACTTATAAAAGATTCATCACTGTTGTCTGTTATTGCTATTTCTGAATTAACCCTCAATGCTCAGGAAGTTAATTCGTTCACATATTCAACCCTTGAAAGTTACGTACCACTTGCCATTGGCTACTTAATGCTCACCCTTCCGCTGTCGGCCACTGCCCGATGGCTTGAGGCTTCATTCCGGTACGAAAGATAACTAGCAACTAAGCGATCCCATGCGTTTAACTATAAAAGATCTCACTCAGACGTTTGGTACAACACGAGTTCTTGACAAACTGTCACTCGAAACTGGTTCAGTCCATGCACTAGTCCTCGTCGGTCCGTCGGGTGGTGGAAAGTCGACTCTGCTTCGAATACTTGCTGGCCTCGACACACCAACCTGCGGGACAGTGACCTTTGATGACACTGTTTTACAGCCAAATGAAGCGAGCCTCCGCCTTTACCGACGCTCGGTTGGCACAGTCTTCCAATCGTACAATCTTTTTCCGCACCTATCAGCACGTGAAAACTTAATCCTACCTCTTGTACACGTCCATGGATTAAGTCGTGAAGAAGCTCTCTCAAGAGTCGAAGAACCATTAAAACGATTTCATCTTTATGAACACGCAAGCAAACGCCCAGCTGAACTTTCTGGTGGACAAAACCAACGCATTGCTATTCTTCGCGCTATGATTGTAAAACCGAAACGGCTTTTTCTCGATGAACCCACGTCTGCCCTCGACCCCGAGATGACTGCTGAAGTACTCGACATGATCGAATCTCTTAAGGAATCAGGGACTGACTTTGTTTTAGTGACACACGCAATGAACTTTGCCCGGCGGGTTGCTGATGAAATTGCCTTTATAGGCGATGGTAGAGCATTGGCTCACGGCCCCGCCAACCTGGTGTTTGAGAACCCTGAAAACCCGCGGGTAGCAACTTTTTTTGAGCAAGTATTACGGTAAGTGCCATGCAGTCGGACGATAAGAAAGCACAAGCAGTCGAGATCAAAATGAATCCAGAAATATCTTTCGGCCAACAGGTGTTTCTTGGTGCTCTCGTAGCAGACAGTATCGCGATGCCAGTTCATTGGTACTACAATCAATCGGCAATCGAGAGAGATTATGGGATTCTCGACGCTTATCAATCACCAAAAAAAACACACCCGGACAGTATACTTTGGCGATCTGAGTACAAGCCACTCAATGCAGATGGTGATATCCTGCGAGAGCAGTCACAGTATTGGGGAAGACGCGGCGTGCACTACCACCAATTCCTAGAGGCCGGGGAAAACACTCTTAATTCACTTCTTTCAATTGAATTGTTCGAAATGGTCCGGCGGTCAGGTCATTATGACCCCACGCGCTGGCTTGATCACTACATCAAATTCATGCTAACACCAGAGAAGCATAACGACACGTATGTTGAAGAGTATCACCGACATTTCTTCACAAACTATTCATCAGGGCGAAAACCAATAAATTGTGGAGTCCGAGATATTCACATTGGCGGCCTTGTACCTGTGCCTGCACTCATAGCTGCACTAGGGCCGAGACATCCTGACATTCGTGAAATCGTGCAAAAACATATCGCACTCACGCACAAAGACAATGATGTGCTTGCAGCGGGTGATGCAATCGTACGTATTCTCGCAGCCGTAAGCATTGGTGCTTCCTTGCAAGAAGCCATTCTCGATGAGGCATCGCAATGGATATCGAAGGCAAAAATCAATCGTTGGGCAGACCGTCCTGATCGAGTAGTTGTCGGTGGAATACTTTCGTCTGCGTGCTACATACCCGATGCATTTCCTGCCGCACTTTTCTTATCGTATAGACACGCTCACAAGCCAGCAAATGGAATCTGTTCGAATGCGCAGTGTGGTGGCGACTCTTGCCACCGCGGGAGTGTCATTGGGTCGTTACTCGCAGCGTCCTCACCGTTACCAGAGGTCCTCATTAATCGTCTTGTAGCTGCACCACGTATTATCAACAATTAGTTATCAATAGAAAATCTTACGTAATGAATCAAAACATTCCCCAAACACCCGGTGCAGCACTCTACGAAACTTCCGGACTCGTGTCTCAGTACATGGATTTCCATTACGGGCCTGATATTTTTGGAGTTCCAAATTTTCCAGCTGCGTGCATTAATTTTTTACATTCTACTTTGCCGTTTAAAAGCTTTGATCGCTGCCTTGATGTCGGGTGCGCAGTAGGACGGTCCTCGTTCGAGATGGCAAAGTACTTCACACATGTCGATGCCATTGACTACTCATCAGGATTTATAGATGCAGCAAAGTCACTGCAGCAGAATGGTATCGCTCGCTACACAACACCGACTGAAGGGCAGTTGACACTTGATTGTCAACTATCACTTGAAAGCCTGGTGAGCAGTGATATTTCGAATCGCGTCAACTTTCACACCGGTGATGCATGCGAACTTCCAAAGAGCATGTGCGACTACGATCTTGTTTTTGCTGGCAATTTAATTGACCGACTCTATCAACCAAAACTGTTTCTCGATTCAATGTCTCATCGCATTCGTAATGGAGGTTGGCTCGTGATTACATCACCCTACACATGGCTCGAAGATTACACCCCAACTCATCATTGGCTTGGTGGTTATACAGATAAAAATGGCAATTCTATTGATACCATTACGGGGTTATCTCGAACCCTTCATCCTAAATTCAAGCTACACTGCCAAGAAAATGTTCCTTTTGTTATTCGTGAAACTGCACGGAAACATCAACACACGATAGCAGAACTCACAGCATGGCAGCGCACCGGATAGCCACCCGAGTTCAAACGTCATGAGCCAAGACCTCATGAGTTCCCATAGTTTTCCATCGTTTTATTGAATACTTCAAAGCACTGCCGTTACCACCAACTATGCAAGACTCACAAATCCCTCTCAAGAGCAGTCTCATTTCACCGGAACCAAAAACCCCTGCTATACAGTTCAGAATGCCGCCTGCTCCTCGATCACTTAAGAAGCAGGACCTGCGTACAGAATTTTCAATTGATACAAGCACTCAGACCGATGCAGTACGTCCACGCATTGAAATCAAGAACATCGAGCCCACGAGAAAGCGATCGGACTCAACACTTTTAATCATTATTCTCTTCGTGCTGACAGTTGTTACATGTGCACTTGGGGCTACTGTTTTTTTCTCATAAACAAATACAGCACACTGCAAATATTAGTTAAAAAGCAAGCTCGATTACCTGCTCAAGTTCTGTTAGTGAAAGTTGCACCGGGTTTCCTTTCATACTGTTCCCACTGGAATGTTTAGCAATCCACGGGATGCGGCTCCTCTTCAGACCGAATTCTGACAGTCGATCTGGAGTCCCTGCCAAACGACACATTTCTACAACACGTTTAACGAGTTGCTCAGCACCATCACGCACAGACATGTCTTGTCCACCAAGCACTTGATTAAGTCTGGCTAGATCATTTTCGGCAATTTTTTGATTCACACGAAGCGCTACAGGCAATAGTGCGGCACAAGCCAAACCGTGTGGCGCATC
Source organism: uncultured Planctomycetaceae bacterium (assembly GCA_913052575.1). GTDB lineage: Bacteria > Planctomycetota > Planctomycetia > Pirellulales > UBA1268 > UBA1268. Next base: position 2,699 of record CAJXFK010000082.1, on the reverse strand, counting down.
GCATTCAACACCAATCGCAGCTGCTACCCCATGGGCTAAACCCAAACCGGAATTTCCAAGCGACACACCTGAAATAAATGCTGCGTGCAAGAGTGCCGATTGTGCATCTCTATCTAAAGGATCATGCAGCAACTGGGGCAAGGCAGTCATCGCGTGTGGAAAAGCCTCGAGGACCAGCGCCCTTGGAACCGACCATCGAGACCGACATATAAACGATTCGATCAATTGGGTAAGGCAATCAATTCCAGATGCTGCGATTACATTGCGATTGCAGGAACCAATTAAACTTGGGTCAAGAACTACTGCCCGCGGAACCATCAGGGGACTTCTCAGGCTTTTTTTAAACCTTCGCTTTGGACATGAAAGAACGGCGTTTCGTGTCGCCTCCGCACCAGTTCCGGCTGTTGTAGGTACAGCCACAAAAGGGAGTGGCGGAGTGTCAATTACAAGACCTCTGCCCACACCCTCCAACCGATCGAGAATCATCTCTTCTGCAGACTCTTCTGTATCTGGATCAATATTTGTTGCGAGAGCCGATAATGCTTTACCAAAGTCAATGGTTGCACCACCACCCACTGCAACGACGATCACGCCCTCCCGATCAGCTGGCAAATTCCATACGGCCTTTGCCAACTGCTGTACTGTGGGTTCACCACATGAATGAGCCACTTCTTGAAAATCTAATCTATGCTGACGAAACCCACTTAACAGGCTCTCTCTTCCACCACATGTAGTGAAACTATGCCTCCCAACAACTAACCAAATCTGCTTTCCCAAAACAGCAGCAATACTTCCCACTTCTGCAATTCGGCCAAACCCAAATCGCACAATCGGCGGAATAGTAAGATCGTAGGACTTATTTTCATCTACAGAATCCTGATGCGGTACCTTCATTATAAAAACCTTTCGGAATAGCAGCGTTGTTTGATAATTTCTAGTGCTTACCGCTCGAACATGGCATAATCTACACGTAAGACTTACTTCACTCTGAAGCCTTTGATTCCTTCCGTATTGTTTTCTTCATCTAGCCCAATGCCACGAAACGTTTTACCTGACGAGTTAGCCATAACTCCTGTGCAAAGACCAATTCAAGGCCGAGTCCGTGCGCCAGGATCAAAGAGTATTACCAATCGGGTTGTGATCTGTGCCGCACTCGCAAAGGGCACGAGTCATATTACCGGGGCACTCGACAGTGATGATACCCGTGTCATGATCAATGGACTTCAGAACCTTGGGTTTGAGATCGACGCAGACTGGGAGCAGCATGTCATTACTGTCCGTGGAACCGGCGGTTTGGTTCCGGCCTCACATGCCTCCATTAACTGCGAGGCAAGCGGAACCACGATGCGGTTCCTCACTGCTTTGGTAAGCCTCGGGCATGGCAAGTATGTTCTTGATGGAACAACACGAATGCGGCAACGACCGATCGGTGATCTTCTCAGCGCGCTTCGATCCCTAGGCATTAACGCCCAGGCAGGGAGCGCAGGTGACTGCCCTCCTGTTACTATCCAAAGCAGTGGTATTAAAGAATCTCGGACACGCATCCAAGGTACTACAAGCAGCCAATTTGCAAGCGGACTTGCCTTAGTTGCACCATGCATGCCAGACGGACTTCTTCTTGAACTTACGGGAACGCTCGTCTCAACTCCCTATCTCGAAATGACGCGCAACATTATTGAATCCTTTGGTGGTACATGTGAGGCTCGAGAACCCAACCATTGGCATATCCTACCTACCGGATATGTTGCACAAGATTACGAGGTTGAGCCAGACGCATCTGCAGCCAGCTATTTTGCTGCCGCAGCTGCCATAACTGGTGGAACAGTGACTCTTGATGGACTAAGCCACACGAGCATGCAGGGGGACATTGAATTTTGTAACGCACTTGAACAGATGGGCTGTATTATTACCTGGTCAAGTGACACGTCCTCATGTCCGTCGGTCACGATAGAAGGCCAATTTTTGCAGGGCATTGATATCGACATGAATGCAATTAGCGACACCGTTATGACCCTCGCCGTTGTTGCACTGTTTGCCAAGGGACCCACTAGTATCCGAAACGTGGAACACATAAGAGACAAAGAAACTGATCGTATTCGTGACCTCGCTTGTGAACTCCAACGACTTGGTGCCAACGTTGAAGAACATCCTGATGGGTTAACGATATATCCAGCACCATTGCGACCTGCAAGAATCGAGACATACGATGATCATCGGATGGCCATGAGCCTGTCGCTTGCTGGTCTTCGGTCAGAGGGGATACGCATCATTCATCCAGCATGTGTCGGAAAGACTTTTCCTGATTACTGGGTAGTATTAGAAAATCTAACAAAGCACAGTCGGAATTAGAAACTAGGCGATAGATTGCCAGGCAAAAAGTATCTCTTAGATAATCCTGTGCGTCGAATCATCTTCAAGAGACTGCTCACCCTTCAGTGAATCACTAATTGATTCAGCAGCGAGTTCTAGCAAGGTCTCGATACGGTCTTCCTGCAAATGCTCTATCACCCGCGTTGCTTCCACATCTTCAAGAGCCTCATCCGTTGCACGAAAACCACCACCACAGTGCTGGCAGTAAACTCGCTGACCAAGCAAACGGACGCCGATTCGTAACATCCTGCCGCACACAGGACAACCTTGGTGGTAGTAGACAGAATCGCTCATCGCTCAACCTCCTGGGTTCTTTCCAGTTGACCGAA
>CAJXFK010000081.1 GCA_913052575.1 uncultured Planctomycetaceae bacterium | reverse complement strand
CATAAAAATACTTGCTGACGACAACGTTGGTAGCCAGTTGGCTCCACGCTGCTGGGATTTCACAGGCGGCCTGCTCAAAAAGAAGCTGTCCATTTTCACCTTTAATTGCAGCGGTTCGGAGTTCCCACTCTGTTGTGTCAAACGGACTTTCTGCTTCAGTGGGGCAGAACGTCGAATCAATTTCGATACCCACTCGGTTGGGAGTCGATTGCTGGCCGCCGGGTTCGGAATTTTCTTGTGAATGCGTGGCGGACGAGGCAACTTGAGTGGATGAATCGAACTGAGTCATGGGCAAAACTCCTAATTATGTGACGGCCATCAAAAGGCCTAGCAAAGTGTACTCGCGTATAGGTTCTCAACAAGCGGTATCGACCGGTCTACGCGTCTGAAGTGAATCCTTCACTCCGTTAAATTCCTCAAAAACGTTATAAAGCTAAAAGGCAGTTCCATCTGCATGCTATCGCAAGATATTGTGGTTTTTACTACTTCGACCACTTGATATGGCAGGGGCGTGAATGTAGCGACCTCACCGCTCACGTCAAGCAGAAAAAATGGAACCACTGTGAAAGCCCTCTTTGGTGAATTTTTGGGTGTTTTGAGGGCTCTTGAACGTCCGATTGACATCCTACGAAAAGTAGTTACTGAGAGGGGGTTAAATGCTTTTGGTCATTGTTCTGGTCAATGTCATTCTTTTTAACGTGATTTTGTACATCATCTTTTTCACAACGCAGGAAACTGAATCAGTGATAATGAAAAATGAACACGTTATGAGTGCAGTTCGTGAGCGTATTTGAGACTTTTTGTGAGCAGCGTGAGGAAGCCCGAAAATGCGAGACAACCAATTGTTATCGAAGATTCGTGTTCTTTGTTTTGTTGGTGATGCCTACGAAGATCTTGAACTCTGGTATCCAAAACTACGCATTGAAGAAGCAAATGGGCATGTCACCGTCGCTGGAGGCCGGCAGGGACATGAATATGCCGGGAAACATGGCTATCCATGTGTAAGTGATGCCGCCATTGGTGACATGGAGGCAGAAGATTTCCATGGAATCCTTATCCCGGGAGGCTGGATGCCTGATGGGCTTCGTCGCGATCCGAAGGTTCTTCAACTCGTTCGTGACTTTGCGAGCCACGGCAAACTTGTTGCAGCTATTTGTCACGGTGGCTGGATTCCAATATCGGCCGGTGTTTACCACGGTGTAAGGGTGACGGGTAGTCCTGGTATTAAAGATGATCTAATCAATGCTGGGGCAATCTGGGAAGATACTTCAGTTGTTGTTGATCGGCATTTTGTATCGAGTAGACGACCGAGTGATTTACCAGCTTTCGCATCAGGTATTCTGAGTGTTTTGTCATCTGATTAACGCAAAATAGTGTTTTCAAAGGATGCCAGTAGCTGGCACGCGATCGGCTGATAAATCACTCAGCAATAAAGTGTGGCAGAAATACAATGCACTTTGTGTGGAAATGGAGCGCGGGAGCATCAAACACCAAAGGGCATAAAGGGGCGTTGATCGTGTTGTGTGAGTATGTCAAAAGAGATGTACCTTTTTGCGGCAGGTGGGTTGCCCGCAGACAGAACAGGCACGTTCAGAGTCTGTTTTCTTGTCAGGGAGCAATGGTTGTGTTGCTGTTTTGGTTGAAAGTGATCGCACTGAAAGTGACGTTAGGTCGTTGTGTCACCTTGCTGTTCATGGCTGCCAGTTTGCAACTCTGTGGGTGCCAACAACAGCAATCGCCTTATTTTGGAACTGTCGAGCCACGTCATGGTCCAGAAGAGCTCTGGATAAATAATTCAAGCGAACCTGAATGGCTTGATCCAGGAAGATGTTCAGATAGTACGGGTGGTGAAATTATCTGGAATACTTTTGAGGGACTTGTTCAGGCCCACCCAGCAACTCTGAAGCCACTCCCTGCAATAGCAACGCACTGGGACATATCAGATGACGGACGGACGTATACGTTTTATCTACGTCCGTCAGTCTGGTCCGATGGTCATGATCTTACTGCTCATGATTTTGTCTTTGCCTTGCGACGGCTTGTTGATCCACAGACCGGCAGCAAATATGCCAGCAATGGATTTATCTTCCAAGAAGGTCTAGCAATTAGTCGCGGTGATGCTGCAGTAGAGACTCTCGGTGTACAAGCGATCGATACACACACACTTGAAATTACATTGGTTGATCCTCTGCCATATTTCCTTAACTTCCTGAGTTTCTACTCATTTATGCCTCTTCCAGAGCATCTTTTTCAAGATTTACAGAATCGAGGCATTGATTCTGATTTGTGGACGCGCCCGGAATATGTTGTCTGCAACGGAGCCTTTCGAATGACAGACTGGCGGTTTCGTCAGCACATGACCTTTGAGAAGAACAAATCTTATTGGGATGCCGCTTCAGTCAAACTTGATCGTATACGCGTTGCTATGGTCGAAAGTGCAACAACAGCAATGAATATGTATGTTGCTGGAGAATTCGATTGGCCGGGTGGCAGTACGTCACTCCCTGCTGAATTTATGGACCATCTTAAGGAATATCAAGATTTTCATAGTCATCCCTATTTAGGTGTGTATTTCTATTGGATCAATACAGAGGAACCACCACTTGATGACCCACTGGTTCGTCGCGCTTTATCACTTGCGATTGACCGTGATTCACTTGTTCAATTTGTGACACGTGGTGGACAACATGGATCGGCCGATCTCGTTCCTGATGGTCTTGCTGGATACAAAGGGCTCCATATTCCCGTATACAATCCGGTAAAGGCGAGACAACTTCTTGCAGAAGCTGGATATGCAACAGGTCAAGATCTGCCACTCGTGACACTGTCCTTCAATACCTCAGAAGGTCATAAACAAGTTGCTGAGGCGATTCAGGCAATGTGGCAGCAGGAACTTGGTATTACAGTTGAGTTAGCAAACCAAGAGTGGAAGGTTTTTCTGGCCAATGCTGAACAAACAAATTTTCAAATTTGTAGGATGGGTTGGATTGGTGATTATGCAGATCCGTATACATTTCTAGAACTCCTTACGAGTGATTGCGGGAACAATCACTCAAATTGGTCAAGTACGACCTATGACACCATGTTGGAACAAGCTAATCAACAGCATGACGCAGAAGAACGGTTAAGAATGTTAAGGGAAGCGGAAGCGTTTGCGCTTCATGAACAACCACTGATTCCGCTTTATGTGTATACCCGAACGCAACTCATCAAACCGTATGTACGAGGTATCTGGGGAAATCATCAGGACCGACATCCATGGAAATATATGTGGATTGATGAGTCATTTGACCCACATGATTTAATGGTTGGAGCTGGAAAAAATGTATTTGAAGACGGACAGGTGCCCCAATGATTCGTATTCTTCTACAGCGTTTATTGGAACTTATACCAACGGCATTGGTCATCGTTGCTGCCTCGTTTGCTCTCGTGCGATTAGCACCGGGTTCACCATTTTCAAGTGAAAGGGAAATACCTCCTGAGGTACGTCAGAAACTGGAGGCCAAATACGGTTTCGATAAGCCACTTCCCGAACAATTTATTCGTTACCTTGGAAACCTTCTGCGGGGAGATCTTGGGCTGTCCACGAAATATCCTCAGCGGACAGTCAATGAAATTATTGCAAATGGGTTTCCTGTGACTCTTTCTTTAGCAGCGATTGCTCTTCTCTGGTCGTTACTTGTCGGTATTACAGCAGGTATTATCGGTGCTATTCGTCAAAATACGGTCTGGGACCATGTTGCGATGACTGCAGCACTTGTGGGCATCAGTGTGCCGAGCTTTGTCCTTGGTCCTTTACTGGTGCTTACAGTATCACTCCGTTTGCATCTGCTGCCTCCAGCAGGTTGGGGTGACTGGCAACATGTGGTGTTACCGGGTCTTACACTTGGAACAATTTATGCGGCTTCAATTGCACGACTTACTCGTGGGGGCATGCTTGAGGTTGTGCGAAGTGACTTTATTCGGACAGCGCGAGCGAAAGGTCTTTCAGAGTCACTTATTGTGTGGCGGCATATGCTTCGCGGTGGTCTTCTACCAGTTGTCAGTTATCTTGGGCCAGCTGTTGCCAGCATGCTTACAGGAAGTGTTGTCGTCGAAAAAATATTTAATGTTCCAGGCATTGGACCTTATTTCGTGGATGCAGCATTTAATCGTGATTACTTTCTCGTAATGGGCATTGTTTTGCTCTACGCATTCTTTCTCCTTCTCATGAATCTTGTAGTCGACGTCGTCTATGGATTTTTAGACCCACGTGTTGATGTGTCATGAACAACAACCAACAGAAAACCTCTTCTCGAAATGGAACCGATGAGAGTGATCTCATTCTTGGTACGTCTCTTTGGGAAGATGCTTGGAAACGACTGCGAAAAAACAATATGGCATTAGCCAGCGGTGTCATTTTATTGTGCCTTGCCGTCCTCTGTCTTCTTGGTCCTGTCTTACTTGGTGTTTTCTTGGGATATGACGCACACACGCAGAACCTGATATACGGTCCCCAACCTCCGTCAATACAGCATCCATTCGGAACGGATTTCTATGGTCGTGATCTTCTGACACGTGTTCTGATTGGTGCGCAGGTAAGTCTTTCCGTGGGTTTTCTTGCGGCAATGGTTGCAGCTTTTATTGGCACGATTTACGGAGCTGTATCGAGCTACAGTGGTGGGCTGGTTGATAGTTTGATGATGCGGATCGTCGATATTCTCTACGCATTGCCTTACATGTTTCTTGTGATCATTCTGGTGACCATTCTTGGAAAAAGCTTGTTACTTCTTTTTTTGGCACTTGGTGCTGTTGGCTGGTTATTGACAGCGCGTGTTGTTCGCGGACAAGTGATGAGTCTTAAAGAACAAGATTTTGTCCTGGCTGCCCGGAGTCTTGGCACAACAAGTCGAAGTATAATTTTTCGACATTTAATCCCCAATACACTTGGGCCAGTCATAGTGACATTCACACTCACAGTTCCTTCAATGATTTTACAGGAAGCATTTCTTTCATTTCTGGGTCTGGGTGTACAGCCACCTCAGCCGAGTCTTGGAAGCCTCATTAATGACGGTGCGAATCAGATGCTGGTGTTTTGGTGGACACTGGTATTTCCTGGTAGCATCATGGCCATCATGCTTTTTGCATTGAATTTTCTTGGTGATGGAATCCGTGATGCATTGGATCCACGGATGAAAACATGACCTCGAAAGTTGGGTCATTTTTTACTTTTCACTTTTCTTTTGTTCGGTCGAATCTTCTCCCAGGCAACTACCTGTGCCCGAGTAGCGTAGTCATTCCATGCATTTTCCATGGCTTGAGTACGCTCAGGCTGTGTGCTGGAGAGGTCATGTTGTTCAGACCGATCAGTAGAAATATTGTACAGCTCCCAGGGGCTATTGAATCCAGCAACTAGTTTCCATTGTCCATCACGAATGGCACGATTGCCTTCGTGTTCCCAATAGATCTTTCGTCTTGGCAGTGACGTTTTCTTGAAGAGTGGTTGAAGGCTCATGCCCTCAAGAGGTGTCTTATTTTTTGGATAGGTAGCATGAGCAACATCGACAGCCGTTGCCATAATGTCAATCAAGTGACTTGGAGTTTCTTCCAGTCGACCAGGGTCTTTGATGCCATTCGGCCAGTGAACGATGAGGGGTGTTGCAATACCACCTTCATGGACCCAGTGTTTATATTTTCGAAAAGGGGTGTTCGAAACAGTTGCCCAGGCCTGGCCGTATCCAATGTACGTGTCAGCCGGGCCAGCCATGACACCTTTGCCTTGCCGAACGGGATATCCATCACGGGTCTGTTTTGGAATCATGTCTGGTTGTAGAGCATCACTTTTCATAGGGGGTAGAGGAGGTGTCGAAGCTTTTGGTGTGCCGATATTTCCTCGGCCCATTCCTTCTGCGCATCCGCCATTATCTTGCATGTAGCAAACGAGTGTGTTGTCGAGTGCGCGAGTTGTTTCAAGGGCGTGGATGATCTTGCCGATGCCCTGATCCATGGAGTCAATCATGGCGGCGTAAACCTCCATGTTTCTTTCGTCCCATGGCCAGTATTCACCCTGTTCACCCCATTTTGCTTCGAGAGGCCAGAGTGTTGTGGCGTCTGCGGCTACAACGTGTTGTTGCAGCATGTTGTGATACCGTGCTGCTCGAATGGCAGAGTAACCCTCTTTGTAGCGACCTTTATATTTGTCCATGTCTTGTTGTTTTGCATGCATTGGCCAATGTGCAGCAGTAAAAGTGACATACATGAAAAATGGTTTGGCGTCGTCATGCTCTTGAATAAAGCGTACAGCATGATCAGCGATGGCATCTGTGTAGTAGTACGATTCTGGTTTGTAAGAGGGATCAGCATAGGGTGAAATAAGGGTATTATCTCGCACTAATGTATTAGGATCAAAGAAGCTTCCAGCACCATGTATTGTTCCATAGAAACGATTGAACCCTCGCTGTAGTGGCCAATTTTTTTTATCACTTTGGTGCTCGGGGGATGTTTTGTGTGTGATGTGCCATTTACCAGCCATGTAATTCCTGTATCCGGCAGGCTGGAGTGCCTCAGCGATTGTGCAACAGCTGTCACCAAATTCTCCACGGTAGCCGGGGAAGCCTCTATCGTTCATCATGTGACCAATACCGGCTTGATGAGGATAGAGACCGGACAGCAGACTCGCTCGAGTTGGGCAGCATCGACCAGTGTTATAAAATTGGGTAAATCGGATGCCATCATGCGCTAGTCGATCTAAGGTCGGTGTTTCAATCTCACTGCCATAACATCCAATATCTGAATAACCCATGTCATCAGAGAGAATCACAATAATATTGGGCTGCTCTCCTGCCTGTGTACTATGAGCAAGAAGACTGAAGAAAAGACAGATGATCAAGTAGCTGCTTATTCGAAATAAAGCATGTGGGCGGCGACACGAAATTGTATTGCGATACATCTGAAAAGATTCTCCATCTAGGCTATGCATGAATATGTACTTCAATAAAAGAAAACTTTTTATTTCTGAATAAAGGCATTTTCAGTTGCGATTGGATCACTGTCATCCCAGCGATCGAGCCATGTTTGTAGTGCCTTTTGGAGTCGTTCAAAGATTTTTTTATGACTTTGGGATGTTGCCAGATTTTCAAGTTCATGTGGATCATTCTTGCGGTCATAAAGAGCCCACTCAGGCCGGTGATGAAGCCGATGGACTAAAGCCATCGTATGAGCCTGAGGATCATCGAATGATTTTTGTACCCAGGAGGCAGCCACATCAGGATATTTTTTACTTTTTTTATTGTGTATCCAATCGAGTGCCTGAGTAAGTGTGACGTTGGATGTGATGTTCTGATACTGAGGTGACCAGATCAGGGTGTATGTGTCGTCACGAATTGAACGAATTGGAAAATTTCTTGTTTTGTTATCAAGAATGTTGCAATTTGTAAAAGCTCCATATGCATAGCGGTGAACATCAGGCTCGTTTTCACCAGTCCAGTTTTTCCACTGGCTTATGCCATCGAATGTCCATGCTGCTGTATCGCCACCTGACGCATCCAGAAGAGTAGGTGCAATATCGGCGATCCACGTCATGTTCTCATTTACAGTCCCAGCAGGAATCACTTTTGGCAAAACCGCGATCATGCCGGAAGTCAGTCCACTTTCGAAGCATGTCCATTTTGAAAATGGAAAAGCATTTCCTTGCTCAGAACAAAAAATAATCAACGTATTTTGCGCAACGTTTTCATTCTGAAGAATTTTTCGAAGTTTACCTAAGAGTTCGTCGAGATTAGTCACTTCAGCAAGATGAGCGCCAAGTTGTTGTTTGTACTGAGATGTACCAAGTGCATCATGCGGTGTTTGAATCGTGTTTGCTGGATATCGGCTTCGATCACCGTGCGTATATGGTCCATGGCCATCGTTTGACGCAACAACTAGGCAGAATGGAGCCTCTGCACGAATAGCCTTTTGAATATATGTCTCTGTTCGAATAACAGCATCCTCGTTTGCATCACGGTCTTTTGGAAGATCGCCAAGGTCCTCAAACGGGTAGGCATCTCTTGGGCCAATATGTTTTTTTCCAAGTAAACCAACGTGGTAACCGAGTGGTTTTAAATAATGTGGCAAACTTTTTGTTCCGGCAACAGATTTTGAATGATTTGGCATAGCTCCAGTACGCCAGGCACATTGACCACTAAAAAATTCCTGTCGAAACGGGGCACACATTGCAACATTGGCATAGACACAATCGAGCCGAACTCCATCATTTGCGAGTTGATCGAGATGCGGTGTATGAGCCTGTCCGCCCCATGGTCCAAGTGAACTCTTATCAATATCATCACCCAGTAGAATCAAGATATTTGGCGGGTCCGCAGCATCTACTGTAGTGAGCAGACCACTCAGGAGTGAGATGCATGCGATCGAGCCCAGAAAAAATGGGTAAGACTTCATAAGGTGTGCTTTCAATCTGCGAGTGGCATGACTTCAACTTTTCGAATGTTTACAACGCTGCCAGGATCGTGTTGCTGGAAGGCAAAATGCCCTTCAGGAAAAGCTTTTGAAAAGTCAAGGTATTCGTATAATTCATCCCCATTCACAATCACCTTGATTCGAGTGAGATCACGACGACGCCACTGATCATCACGAACTTCTAACTCATATGTAAACCATTCATTTGGTTGTACGAGATCTTTATAAACGTGACAGAATCCATAGATAGAGCCCGTACGAATTGGATCTTTGTGTGTGCTATCGATCTGGGCCTCGTAGCCATCAGTGAACTTTGGTTTTCGAGATGTTCGAAAGTACAGTCCTGAGTTGCCACCATCATTAATACGGACTTCTGCTCGATAGCGAAAATTTTTGAATGTCCCTTTGGTGTAGACGAGCATTGATGGTGTTCCGGTACCCGTTAAAGCACTATCTATGACATCCCATGTACTGTCCTCACTGCCAACTTTTTCCCAACCATCGAGTGTTTTGCCATCAAAAAGTGTGATCCATGTATCTTCTTTCGCAACTATGAGTCCACTGCTCATGACCATACTTACGAAAAAAAAGAAGATCGAACGGTTCATCCGTGTAAGTCGCACCAACATAATTGCTCCTTTCAAAGCATCACCTGTTACCTTGAGGCCATTCACCTTTACGACGCCATAGTATTCCACAAATGTTGTGAGGCAGGTTTCCCTTATGAATGTCGACCATCCATAGTGTGACAGCAGGAGACGCTATCTTCCAGTTCGGGCCTTTTTTCGGGCCGCGGACCGTCTGTTCTATAACGCAGTTGTTCGATACCGGTTCATTATTCGGGACGGAAAGAAAAACAAAACCACTTTTTGTGCAAAATTGACAGCGTCAAGAACGAAATAACCATAGGTGTTATGGTTTGAGAATTAGCCAGCCCCACATTCACCAAATTGAAATGGCCTAATGGAAACAAAAAGGCTCTTGATATCAGAAACTTTTTTTGATCAATGTGGATCGTTGTATAAGAAATTTTTGCAGTTCATGCCGATGGTCATAATATTTTGGGTTTGGGGTGAGTAAGTATCTGTGAGAGGTTTTTTCACGAGTGTCGCTGGGTTTACTGATTGTCCTGTGGTCGTTTTATGCCAGCATGTTGTGGTTGGCACTCTCCATTGCATCATCATGTATATCGAGCATGCGGTATGATAGTTAGAAAGAAGTTTTATGTTTGATTTATATTTTTGTTCTCCAGGAAAGATCAGTGGAGACTCGCTCTGAAAACGTCCTTGAAGTCCGTGATTTGCGAACTCATTTTCGGACTGATGATGGGCTTATAAAAGCAGTCGATGGCGTCAGCTTTTCGGTGAAGCGAGGGGAGACGCTTGGCATTGTTGGTGAAAGTGGCTCTGGAAAAAGTGTCACCTGTCTTTCTGCGATGCAACTTGTCCCAAAGCCAGCAGCATTCCATCCAACAGGGTCAATTCATTTTGGTGATACAAATCTTCTGAGTCTGACAGAGGCTGAAATTCAAAAACTTCGTGGTGAACGATTGGCTATGATTTTTCAGGACCCACTTACGTCATTAAACCCATACTTGACTGTCGCACGGCAATTGACTGAGGTTCTGGAAGTACATCAGGGTGTAAGGCCGGCTGCTGCACGCCGGACATCGATTGAGATGCTGGAACGAGTTGGTATTCCAGATGCTGCTTCCCGCATTGATCAACACCCACATCAATTTTCTGGTGGTATGCGGCAGCGAGTCATGATTGCCATGGCGCTGTTGTGTGGGCCGGAAGTGCTTTTTGCTGATGAACCCACGACTGCTTTGGATGTCACAATCCAAGCACAGATTTTGGAATTAATGAAAAACCTTCAAAAGGTGATTGGGACCGCTGTTGTGCTTGTAACACATGATCTCGGTGTAGTTGCTGGCATCACAGATCGCGTCGCAGTTATGTATGCGGGAAGGATTGTTGAGGAAGGAACAACAGCAGAGGTTTTTGCGAATCCACAGCACCCCTACACCCGCGGTCTTCTCGAGAGTATGCCACGCATAGATACGCCGATTCAAAAAACACTATATGCCATTCCTGGTCTACCACCTGATCTAGGAAATCTTCCGGCAGGGTGTCCATTTCATCCACGTTGTGCCTCTGCGACAAATCAGTGTCAGAATATCTACCCTGAAACTAGAGTGATTTCATCGACTCACCAAGCAACCTGCTGGGAGGTAGAAGGATCCAAATGACCACAATGGGAAAGGAAAAAGCAGAAATAAAATTTCTCGATGTTTCTGATCTGGAAGTGCAGTTTCGTGTTCCGAGGCGTGGTGGTTTTTTCTATCAAAAAAGTGCAGCCTTAAAGGCTGTTGATGGGGTGAGTTTTTCAATGACACGCGGAGAAACACTTGGACTTGTTGGTGAGAGTGGTTGTGGAAAATCTACAACCGGTCGGGCAGTGCTTCAACTGTTACGACCGAGTCGTGGTCGTGTTATTTTCGATGAAGAACCGATACATGAATTTTGGAGAAGAAAAGGTCAGAAGTGGGTATGGGATCAACGCCTACGAGATCTACGACGTCGAATGCAAATGATTTTTCAGGATCCATTTGCGTCACTCAACCCAAGAATGACAGTCGAATCAATTTTGGCAGAGCCACTGCAAAACTTTGATGTGATCCAAGGGGTCGAGCGACGAGAAAAAATTCAGCATCTCCTCATGACTGTTGGGATGGATCCACGATGTATGCGTCGTTATCCTCATGAGTTCTCCGGTGGACAAAGACAAAGAATTGGTATTGCCCGAGCCCTTGCCCTTGGACCTGAATTTATCGTTGCTGATGAGCCAATTAGTGCACTCGATGTTTCTATTCAGGCGCAGATCATGAATTTATTATCGGAGTTGCGTGAAAATCTCGGTCTGACACTTCTTTTTATTGCACATGATCTTGCTGCTATTCGCCATGTAAGTGATCGTATTGCAGTCATGTATCTCGGACGCATTGTTGAACTGGCCAGTGCCCAAACAATTGTTAATCGTCCTCAGCATCCGTATACGCAGGCATTATTATCGGCGGTGCCTGTACCCGATCCAAAGCAAGAGCAATTGAGGCAACGAACAATCCTGTCAGGAGAGATGCCAAGTCCGATCAATCCACCAACAGGTTGTCCTTTTCATACTCGTTGTCCTTTACGTGAAGATCGCTGCCGTAGTGAAATTCCAGTGATGCGAACGATCGAAACTGGCCATCAAGTTGCTTGCCATCTCGTGTCCTAGAAACTTGTCAACACATTTTTTATGATCGAACTCAGGATGTCGATACAACAGGCTGCTTAAAAAATATTATTGATGCACTGAGAGAGGTTTTATAGTGAGCCATTTTTTATTTACTTCCTTCCGTTGGCAAAAGAATCAACAGCGGAAAAAGAGTTTTTTCAATATCATTTTTTTAGCCTTTGGTCTTTGTACCTGGTTGATATGTCATCCAAGTTTTGTTGTTGCTAACGATCTTTCTCAAGATGACCAGGAAGCACAGAAAGAAAAGCTGCAGCCTCTTCAGAGCTTTATTGGAGGCTGGAAAGGGGTTGCGATGCAGAAGTTGGGTGGTCAAGACCGTTGGGCTGCAGAAGCTGAATGGGCCTGGTCATTTGACGGAGGTATTCCAGCAATTGTCTTCGAGTTGTCACCCGGTCGTTTTTTTACACGGGGTCAAATTATCCCAGGTGCAGAGGAGAATACATTTATTCTTCGGGCACACCATGCAGAAACGGATACGGTCGACACGTATTCTGGTTTTATGGATGAAAACAAGCAACTTGAGTTTACGAATCAAGTTATTCAAATCAGTCGACCGGCAAGGCTTTTGATAAAGACTCTGGCTGATCATAAGCGTCTCGTGATTACACTGCAGTACGGCTCAAATGAAAAACGCCTGCAGCAAGGAGCAACACTCGGATACACCCGAAAAGGAACAGTGTTCGCGACACGTTCACGCCCGCTTCACGAATGTGTCGTAACTGGGGGCGAGGGGAATCAGCAGGTGTCTCACAATGGTGAAACGTATTGGGTCTGTTGTAAGGGATGCCTCAGTATGTTCGAAGCAAATCCTGAAAAAGTGATTGCAGCGTATGAAGCCCGACAGGTAAAGGAACAAGAAAAAGAACAGTCTCAGTGACCAAGAGTTTTGCTTCGTAGTTTTTTTCTATACCGTATCGCTCACATAGCACCAAAAAGCATGCCTCTATGCATGCTTTTAAGATGTTGTTCTTCCCGTTGTTTCTCTTCGCTGAATAGGTGATAATTCACAAGGTTTTCGGGGAGTTCTTAGGCTGTTGGTGGACATCGTTGACTTCTTTTGTAGGCCGGTGCTTTGAGATGAATCATTTTCCAAAAAACAGACCCCAGGAAAAGAGGTATGACAACCCACGTCTGAAGTCACACGTGCATGTTGAGTTGTTGGAAACGAGGCAGGTTCTCTCAATCACAGGTATAGTTGATTCTGGTGACCATGCGTTGGATCAGCAAGCACAGGACGCGTCTGATCAGATGGCTGTTACTCGGTCGGTATCGCATTCATCGATAAGCCAGCTTTCTTCTCCGACACGTTCCATTCCGGAAGGTGGCACGAGCTTACTACCGGACGCACAACCAGCAGACAACTTTGTGCTGGGAGGAAGTGCATCCAATACTGCCGCCCTCAGTGTGCAAGTCAATGACAATCAGACCTTGCCCTTCGACAACTATGTTCGTTTGGAAACACCAACCGTACCAACAAATGTTTGGGATATTAATTTGTCTCTTACTCCTCTCGGTGATCTTGTTCAAGGTGACGTTGTTTTTATTAGCTTTTATGCGCGTGGAGAACCTTCTGGAGGCGCAACGGCAGTTCAAGCAAATGCATATATGCAAGAAAATGGGACGAATAGCAAGCTGGCAACAATACCTATTCGTGGACATACCCAATGGCAATACTTTTCAACCAAACTAGAGGTAGGGTCATCGATTGATGACGGTGGATACAAGTTTGTCATTCATGCAGGCTTTGCTGAACAGTCATTGGAGATAGGTGGTCTGGAAATTCAAAACTATGGTCGCCTTTCCCACAGGAAGTCAGATGTCACTATTCGTGTGGTTGATCAACTCGGCAATCCAATTCCAGATGCAACAGTCGATGTTGGCATGACGGAACATGCGTTTCGATTTGGAACACAAATCCGTGGTCCACTTCTTGCTGTAACACAAGCTGAATTTGATGGGTATACAGATCAAAAGAAACAAGGTCTTCTGCCAAACTTGACGTCATTGGGCCATGATCGTTACACCCCAACGTGGCAGGATGTGCTGAACTATCGATCTGCTGTCATCGATAATTTCAATCACATTGTGCCGGGCAATGATCTGCAGTGGCAAGCATTTAACGG
>CAJXFK010000080.1 GCA_913052575.1 uncultured Planctomycetaceae bacterium | reverse complement strand
GCCCGACCTCTCACCGGAACCGATTCCGAAAGCATCACAAGAGCCGCTGCAGTCCAAACAGTCAATCTTGAACTTGAAACAATATCTGCGTGGGGAGCCAGTGGGCGATTTACAGCCGATGCAGAGACAAGTGATCCAGAAGTAAGAGCGATGGTTATTGAAGCATCTCGATCTCGGGTTGTACTTATTTGGCGATCGGTTCAAGGCGGGCAAATAATTGCCAGCCATTATCGTGGTGATATTCCACGTCAAGAACAGCCTTTGAACATCCTCATTCCTGGTATTCCAGAGGCACACCGACCTTGGGAAATAACACACAGTACCCTCCGACCATTGCAACACCGAAGGGTAACCGGTGGTGTTACGATGACACTCGACAACTTTCATGCCGCCGCCGTTATTCTCATCAGCAATGATCCATCTGCGACTGCTCATGTTCAGGAATTAGTCCGCAGAAACGCACCAACCGCAGCACTTCTTGCCCGCTCTCAAGCAGCAAGTGCAATTGCACGTACAAGGAGGCTGGCTACTGAGCTGCCACCGGAGGCTCTTGGGCATTTCCCTGTCACAGAAATGCTCGCCGAAGCCCAGCAAGAAGCGCAATACGCTGAATCTATGATTGCTCACGACCCCACGGCTGCTGTAAAAAAGCTTGAACGATCGCGTGCTATAGCCGGACAATTGGAGCGACTCTTTTGGGAACGAGGAGTAACTGCAACTGGCTCAATGGTCGCGAGTCCTCTTACCACTTCCTCTGCCACACTTTCAGATCACTGGAGGATGATCGACGCGTTGCAGTCAACCAATGCCGGCAAAAACCTGCTGGAAGGCGGCAGCATGGAAGAAATTAACACCCTTTCTAGAACTGGTTGGCAACATTTCGTCCGGCCGACGGACCAAGTCAAAGGCTCAGTTGAGCTTTCAACGAATACACCAGCCGAGGGGCAGAGAAGCTTACGAATCAGCGCAAGCGCAATAACTCCAGAAGAAGCACCGCTGGTTATTGAAACTCCTCCGATCTGGATTACAACACCACCAATGACTGCACCCGAAGGCACACTTCTGGAAATCGTTGCAAAAGTTTGGGTTCCAAATCCTATTCAAGGATCTGTTGATGGTCTTCTTGTTTTTGATTCGTATGGTGGACCAGCCTTGGCAGAACGAGTCAACAAAACAGACAGTTGGCGACGACTTGTACTCTATCGAATTGTACCGTTTGCTCAGACTCAAGAAGCTACCGAATCGCCCCCACCTCTCACCGTAACTTTTGCATTAACAGGTTTAGGTAGTGCTCAGATTGATTCAGTGTCAGTTCGGCCTCTTACGCGAAGCCGTCCTGGGCCTAAAGTAACATCAACCACTTCAGGAAATCGCACTTTCCCGAAACCCGAGGAGATTCTCAACGGTAATCAGGTCCAAATGACACCTGCTCCTACGGCGTCTCTCAATCCCACAGAGCCACGATCGGCTTGGCCGGGCATGAGTCTTGAGTGGCCCAAGATGTTGCCATTCACGAAGCCAGAATCAACTCCACCAGAGGGTCCTTCTGGTAGTACCATTGATCCATTCAAACGCGCTCGAAACTCTCCTCCGCTACAACCATAAGCTCTGGTTGTTCATAAGCTCTGGTTATTCATAAGCTCTGGTTGTTCGATTCTGACCATTACAGTGGAATACTAGACTCTGAAATAACCGTTCTCTTCAGAACACTTCTATGGAAAAAAATTACTTCCGCTCTAATACCCAGCAATCAACGTGTTGCCAACGACATCCTTCCACTGAAACTACAGTGCAGCTGGACAACAACGACGCTGTCTACTTTTGCCCAATGTGCCCTGAGGTATCCTCCGCGACGCCAGAATCCTGCCCACAATGCGGAATGCAACTTGAATCAACAGGTCTAGATCCAGCTTTCGCGATCGACCCGGACACACCGCTCATCGACCGAGAATTACTCTCTGGAATCCTGCTCCTAACTCCCATTTTTATCTTCGCAATGGGCCCAATGCTTGGGCTATCTGTCGATACTTGGTTGGATGCTCATATAAACCAAGTGCTACAGCTTCTTTTCACAAGCGTTCTCATCATCACATCTGGCCGTTCAATTCTAATTCGTGGAATAAAAAGCCTTATTTCCGGTCATCTCAACATGTTTACGCTGATCACTATCGGTGTGACTGCCGCATATATATTCAGTGCTACAGCCACGCTTCTACCGGACTTTTTCCCGGAAGAGTTTCATGACCCTAGAACAAGCCTTGTACATTCTTTCTTTGACGCCTGTGCGATGATCATTGTGCTTGTTTTGATAGGTCAAACACTGGAAAATCAAGCCCGTATAAAAACTGGCAGTGAACTTCGATCACTTTTATCACTCGCTCCAACAACAGCAAGGCTCGTAACGGAGCATGAAGAAAAAGACGTACCACTCAGTAATATTCATCCGGGAGACCACCTCCGAGTTCGACCGGGTGAGACAATTCCTGTCGACGGAACTGTACTTGAAGGAACAAGTGGTGTTGATGAATCATTTATAACTGGTGAATCTTCACCGGTCGTAAAAAACATACGTGACGAGGTTATTGCCGGTACACAAAATGGCAGGGGGAGTTTCATTCTCGTTGCCGAAAAGACGGGCTCAGAAACCCTTCTTGCAAGAATTATAAAACTTGTTGGGTCGGCCCAAAGAAGTAGAGCTCCCGTTCAAAAAATGGCTGATACCGTCGCCGGTGTATTCATTCCAATTGTGCTGAGTATTGCACTCACAACTTTCATCGCGTGGTTACTACTAGGCTCCCACCCATCACTTCCATATGCAATTATTTCAAGCGTTTCGGTACTTGTAATCGCATGCCCATGCGCAATTGGTTTGGCGACCCCCATGTCAATTATTGTCGGGATTGGCCGTGCTGCTCGCGAAGGAGTTCTGTTCAAAAATGCAGAATCCCTGGAAACACTTGGGCAGAGCAAACAGATCATGATTGATAAAACCGGGACAATGACAGCTGGCCACCCGACGGTAACCGATGTCGTATTATTTGGTAATCAAACTGAGCAAGAGATTCTTTCATTTGCAGCCGCTGTTGAATTGAAAAGTGAACATCCAATTGCCACAGCCATCTGCCAGGCATCTCAGAAACATAACCCAGCACCTCTTCGAAAAGCAGACTCCTTTCTGGCGATACCAGGCTCTGGTGTGGAGGGAACCGTGGCAGGCAAAGCCATTGGAATAGGCAATGAATCGTTTCTCAAACACCAACGCATATCCTCTCGTGAATTAGTTCAATTCAAGCAAGCAGCGAAGCCGTTACGCGACAATGGCAAGACGATTTCTGGAGTCGTCATTGACCATCATTTGGCTGCCCTGCTTGCCATTACTGACCCAGTTAAACCAGGCGCCAGAACAGCCATTCACCAGCTGAAACGCCTCGGGCTTGCCGTCACAATGCTAACCGGCGATCATTCTGATAGTGCTGGTGTCATTGCACGATCAGTCGGTATCGACCACTATAAAGCGTCACTGTCACCGCAGGAAAAACACTCGTTCATCACTGAATTGCATGCTCATGGTGAACAGTCAGTCATGGTTGGAGATGGAGTCAATGATGCACCAGCTCTTGCGGCTGCTACTGTCGGCATTGCAATGGGAACCGGGAGTGATGTGGCAATAGAAACCGCTGACATCACTCTTATTCGAGGAGATATACAACTGCTTCCATATGCAATTCAGTTGAGCCGAACCACGCTGTCAAACATTCGACAGAATCTGTTTCTTGCATTTTTCTACAATGTTATAGGCATTCCTCTTGCAGCAGGCCTTCTGGTACCAGTGTTTGGCTCAGCGTGGCAAGCAACACCTATCTTTGCTGCTGCTGCAATGAGTCTTAGCAGCATCCTTGTCATCACCAATGCTTTGCGGCTACGAACGGTAACTATTTGCACTGACACAAACCAACCTGCCCTCTAAAAGCTTAGCGAACACTATTCTTGTAGCTTTTATACGCTGACCGCTTTCGTTGTCGGCGAAGCTCATATGCTTCCCGTCTCTCAACGAGTTGCATGACCCGAGCCGAGTTTTCAACATGAACAGATGGGTCATCAATCACAAATGGTGTCGACCACGTTACCCCATCATTGAGATTACATGCGTTAAAGAAAAATGAATTCAGTCGTTCTGCACGGAAACCGTAGGGGAATTGACTGGTTACATGATCTTCAGGTCTCAGATCATCAATACCTTGCCGAGCAAAATAATGTACTTGCCCATCGGGTGAAAGTGACATCCCTAGCGTCCACCAACCAAATTGATCTGCAGAGATATCTTTTACCGGAAAATCTATTCCTCGACGGTCACCCCGCACTTTGATAAGTGCTGAATCACTTTCCACACCGCGTGAAGTTTCACTACGAAAATGAATCCACATGCCCGGCCAGTAGGGCTCTGTTACTGATGAACTGCCTGATGCAAAGAAACCTCGATTGGGTTCTAGCTTTGTTGTCCGCACCCCAACACGGATTCCAAAATGTGGCCCACTACGATTTTCCCACTTCTCCGCTGGGGGCAACCAAATCCGTACAACGCAGCTAGGAATTTCACCTACCGGAATTTGTGATCCTAATCGTGTCGTGATACCACAAATCAAATCATCTTGCTGTACCGTGCGAGAATACGTCCCGGGAACACCCGAGTGTAGAGTTCGTACAAGAAGTGCACGACTACTATCTGGTAATCCACCCGGCGGGGTGTCAACAATTTCTAAAAGATCAGGCTGCCCTCGCTCTGGGCCCTCCAGCATTCTTCGGTTGCCTGAGAAAGCCAGTGGACCACGTGCCCGACCGTCTTCTTCACGAGAACTTTTTGGATGATTATGGATAAACTTCCAGCCATCTTCCTCAAAAGTGTCCCCAAGAAATTCAATTTTTGCACCATTTCCTGGCACCGGCACCATTGCGATTGAAGAAGAATAGTCTAGTGCGTATACGCCACCAGAAATAAAAGAAGCGACACCCAGCACGACACATCGAGGTAAAAAGTATTTCATGATTCTCATTAGCAGTAATTTGAAGACATCCGAGGCAGAATTTTCGCCGTAACAACGCTTTATAAATTGTCGACAAAAAACACAAGCAAAAATAGCGATGGATTTCGCAACGTTTTCGTCCGCACAACTCTTGCAAGCGGATCAGAAACTGCAGAATGAATAAAAAAATATTTTTTTATTCCGGCACGTGTCCTTGTCGTGTGCTACGAGCTTTCTTGTCAAGATCTTGCAGTACCGCAAGGCAACGGTCAGCTAATTGAGTTTCTGAAAGACTCTTGACCTCATCGGCCGTGATAACTGTGCCGAAATGCAACCGAATTCTTCCAGGACGTGGAAACATATGAAACCGTGGCCAACATTCATACGCCCCAACAATTGCTACAGGTGCAATAGGTACTGCAGCACGTTTTGCAAGCAAAGCAAAGCCTTTTTTCATTTCCCCGAGCTGCCCTGTTGATGTTCTTGTTCCCTCTGGGAACACAATTACAGCAGCACCTTTTCGGAGTCTTTGAATAACGGTCCTCATGGCCGTAACGCTAGAAGCACTTCGATCGATTGGCACGGCACCAAGTGCTGCAATTGCATTACCAAAAGGACCAAACTTAAAAAGACTACTTCGAGCGAGACTCGAGAGTCGTCGGTTTGTGGCAAGACCTAGTAGAAGCGGATCAAGATGGCTTTGGTGGCTGGAAAGAACCAACACACCGCCAGATTCTGGCAGTCTCTCCATCACTTTGAAACGAAATCCAAATAATGATACGGAGAAAGTTCGAGATAGAAACCACAGTGAATCGTACAGCAACCGTCCCCACCACTCTTGATGACTCTCCGTTTTTTTTACAATCTTCGAAACCAGAGGCCTCGAAGAGACTGTTGTTACACTTTTTTCAGAAAAACTCATCGACACTTCATTTCGGATTTTAATTTGATGTCAGACCGCGAACGCGTGCCAAATCTAAAACATGATTGACAACATTTTCTAATGTCAGTCCATCTGTCTGAATAATAATTGCATCTTTTGCTGCCTCCATTGCCCCAACAGGCCGATTCTTATCTCCTTGATCTCGCTTGAACTGACTGTCCAAAATTTGCTCTACCGAGCAGCTTGTATCACCACGCACGATTCTCTCATGATACCGCCGTGCCGCTCGAGCTGTGGGTGATGCGTCAAGATACACTTTTAATTCCGCCTGAGGAAACACTACCGTACCTTGATCACGACCTTCCGTTACAAGATTGAATTTTTTTGAAAAATTCCGCTGCATTGTCGTCATTTCTTCGCGTACAGAAGGGGCGTCTGCAACCGGCCGGGTCGCAGCAGTGACACGATCGATGCGTATCTCTGCTGAAATATCTTCACCATTTAACAACACCAAGCCACTCTGAAATTGGATTTCAATCTTGGCAGCCAACTGTGCGAGTGCCTTTTCGTTTTCAAGAGATACATTTCGCTGAAGTGCCGCCAGTGCAACCGCTCGATACATAGCACCAGTATCCATATGACACCAACCAAGCTTGCTAGCAAGAAGCTTTGCAGCCGAACTCTTCCCTGCACCAGCAGGTCCATCAAGTGTGATGATCTTCACAAAAAATGATCTCCAAACTGGCCATTTCATAGCGACGAAGTAGGCAATCAACCGTTTTACCATCAATACCCGGCGTACACTCTTCGGTCGAACCTGATTTGTGCATTTCGCCATTCTGGTTAACACATTTTACTTCACGATTGAAGTTGAGTTTTATTTGGCTCTCGTGTCCACATGACTCAAGCAACTGAAGACGTAAACCCTGACTCGATCCAACACCTTCGAAGGCGTTCGCAGAAACCAGCCGTATATTGGCGGGCAACTTCAATGGCATTGGCGGCACCTGAAGCGACTGTTCTGCAGCCCAACCAATTCCAGAATCAAGAACGTGAGGCAAATCAATACCGAGAGCAATGTGAAAGGACTGAGGCTTACTTGTACAGTCCGTTGTTAAAACAGTGTCGAGTGTGTGCGAACTACTCTGCACATGCCAGGGATGGCAACCTGCAAAAATCTGCAGGCTACTGGATCGCGTAGAGCCATTCTGCTTCCTGCTCTGGTGATCAACTACAGATCCGTCACTCACAATTGAAATGAGCCGCGGTGAAAAAATATGCTGCCGCTCAGTCTGTACAAGTTGTGTCTGACACGCCCGGAAGATGTCACAGAAATCATTTTCATTCCACGCGAAGCGACAAGCAAAAAATCGACCGAACGCATCGCCCAAATGAGGCACAAGGGAATGGGCTTCCGGAGTTGGCTCAAGATCAATTGATAAGGACAAAGCAGTGCCATCTAAAATAAGCTGGATTTTTTGCGAGTATCGCGCGAGCACTGAACCGTTTTCATGAGCAAGCGTGCCATGGCTCTCGATACCATCCCCACAGCGATGAATTTTTTCAGCCACCATTGCTGAATACTGGATATCTGACGAATGAGAACCAGGTTCAGTCCAACGAAGAGCCAGTTGTTGGGTAAGCCGATTTCGCTCATCTCTCCGCCTGCGGATTGATACTATACCACCCGTTTGTTTGCTAACTCTTACAGCGATTCCGTCCGTATCCAACGTGAAATCGTCCTGGGAATTTCGTTGCTTCGTCTTCAACCAGCCTCCGAAAAACCTTTCAACCCATCGTTGAGAGTTGTTAGCAGACAATTTTCTTTCTTCACGACTTGGAAGCGATTCTGGTTGAATACAAAACTGGCTGAGGCAGCCTCGATTACGATTTTGGTTTTCTATAATGTGGCGCGATTCAGCCACAATCATTTCTGCCTGCGACATCTCAGCTTTTACGTCAGATTTATAATCTGTAACATTGTTTTTTATTTTTGTTTCAGGCGTGAGGCCAACACGAAAACCATCTCTCTCAAATTCAATCGGAGTGGACAGGTCGGCAGTTTCTTTTATCAAACTTTCTGCAGTACAGAATCTACCGAAAACATTTGTCCATGATGCAGCGCGACACAGCAGTTCATACGCAGGACTTGCAGTACCCGCATGATGACAGAACATGGTGAGGACTATGTGTTCATGATCCATGGCATCGCTTAGAATTGAACTTAGTGACAGCACTGCTGCAGAGCTCCGAGCGTCAACTACCTTTGGTTCGAGGGCCTCGATTCTATTCTTGCTTTCATCCTCCCATTGGAATCGTGACGCACCAGCAGAGCACATCGGAAACCCATCAAAGCTTGACCATAAGACTCCTCGATACCCGAGTCGCTTTAAGATTGGCAAAAGGACAGAAGCTCGTGGCCCGGCGTAACAACCAAAAATCTCTGGTATGACTCCAGTAACTCTTTGACACGCCGTTTTTCCAGCAATCACTGCTCGCTCGATTTTCTCAGGTGACAACAATGGAAATGGAAAATTGTTGGACACACTGCCAATTACAGACATGGTTCCGTCAGCAACTCTGCTCCTTACAGTGTTTGAAATATTTCCTGACGCACCACCAAAAGATTCAATCGCCTCTGTGTCAGCTAGTAATGTAAGCGGAACCGGAGACTGGAGTTCTTGTTCAAGCATTGGTTTCGTATGAGCAGAAAAAAGTACAAGATCGAGGCACCAGCATTCCACTGGGTAAAAGTGATCTCTCGCAGACTCAAGACATTGAAAAGCCTCTGATAATTTTTCTGCTGCAACTGCTGACTGATCTTCTCTCCAGGCTTTTGCTGATGCAACAACAGCTTCTGGAAATCCTGTTTGTTCTAAAAGTGTGTCCGACCGCATCCGGCTTGCCAGTCGTTCAAAAAGCAAAACCGTCAGGCCAAGAGAACGAAAGTCATCAACGAATGAAGCCTGCCATGTTGAAAGTGTTTCGTGGCTAGTGTTATCTGGTGCTTTCGAAGAACTATCACTACAAAACAATGCTAATAAGTCCGTAGTAAAAGTATCCGTACCATCTTGATAAAGAAACTTTTGTTTTTCGCAATGTGAAGGAGAAACTCCAGTCGTAAACCGCTCAAAAAGCCCCTCCGGAATAATGCCGACGACTTCTTCCTCGTCGGTCCATGGCAGATCCACGCTTGCCCAGTTAGGCAGCCCCGCAGACTCACAAAGCAGAAGAGGGTGCCATGCAATTGTCCAAGCATTCAAAATTGCTGATGCATCGTCGTCTTCAAGCCAATCAGATAAGTCCTCGATCGAATGGCACGGAAGAAAAACTATGATTTTCGGTCGAGAGATTTTTTCAGATATATTCATTACACAACTACGAGTTGTAGAAATAGTCATTTTCACTCTGCGGAACCGAAGCACGCACGGAGTGGCTCATCGAGCTATCATCTAAAGTGAGAATCAAAATGTAACTTATTTTCCGCAAAACACGCTGTCCGTTCGGGGGTTTTGACAATATGTAACGGGTTTGTCTTTTTACCGTTTGACACTAGAAAACATGAATCCATAGAGTTTCTGTATGGTATCCTTCGTAAGTGTAACCTTTGGATGGTTCAGGTTCTGATTCCCATTTAATGGTGGGACAGTTTTTCTTTCAAATTATTTTTAAAAAATGGTTGCGGCATGGCACGCTCACGAAACGCCTGGGGAATCGATATCGGAAAGTGTGGGCTAAAAGCGCTCCGCTGCAGCCTTTCGTCGCAACCCGGAAAGCTTGTCGCGGAGTCATTCGATTATATTGAGTACCCGATGCTGCTTACGCAGCCTGAAGCTGACCCGACAGAACTCATTCGAGATGCACTTGAAGAATTTCTTCGACGCAACGACGTCAGCGGAGACACCATTGCTGTCTCTGTCCCGGGGCAATCCGGACTCAGCAAGTTCATAAAATTGCCACCGGTCGAAGCAAGTAAGATTCCAGATATCGTCACGTATGAAGCCCGACAACAAATCCCATTTCCTCTGGAACAGGTCGTATGGAGTTGGCAACGACTTGAGGGCGGCATCGAAGAAAGTGGTTTTGTTATCGATGCTGAAATTGCTCTTTTTGCAATGAAACGAGATCAGGTAACGAAGGCAATCGAGCCATTCAAAGAAGCTAGCATTGAAATTGATCTCCTGCAGCTGAGTCCGGTGTCTTTAGCTAATGTTGTCATGTTCGACCAACTCCCAAAGGCGAGTGAAATTGACCCAGAGGCTCCACCTGCATCGATCGTCTTGGCATCAATGGGTGTTGATACAACCGACCTCGTTATTACGAACGGGCTAAAAATTTGGCAGCGGACAATGCCTATTGGTGGTAATAATTTCACCCGAGCACTTGTGCAAGGGATGCGAATGACCTTCGCAAAAGCAGAGAATCTAAAGCGTAATGCAGCGAGAGCAGATGATCCGAAGAAAGTTTTTCAGACACTCAGACCGGTATTTAATGAATTTGCCAGCGAACTTCAACGTTCCCTGAACTACTTCACTGGACAAGACAGAACTGCGAAGATCGGCCAGATCTTGCTGGTTGGGAATGCCGCGAAATTACGAGGCCTTAGTGATTTTCTAGCAAAACAACTTCAGTTGGAAGTACACCGCTTACGGGAACTCAATTCGCTCGAAGGAGATCTTGTTTTAAAGGCTCCCGTGTTTCGTGAAAACCAGCTTGGTTTTTCGACCGTCTATGGACTCTGCCTTCAGGGCCTCGGCGTTTCAGGCATCCGAACTAATCTTCTACCCAATGATGTTACTCTTGATCGTTTAATTCAGGCCAAAAAACCGTGGGCCGTCGCTGCAATGCTTGGCCTCCTCATTGCAGCACTTATTAACTTTTTTGGAATCTATATTGCTTGGAGTAGCTATTCCGAGAGTCTTTTTGCTGATGCTTTCAGCCAAGTTGACTCTGTTGTTGCCAAGTCTTCACAGATTCAAAGCAGTCTTCAACAGGTTCAGGGAGAACAATTGGAGATTCTCGGCACGCAGCAGCAGCTCACTCGAATTAGTGATCGTCGGTTTCAATCACTCGATTTAATTCGTGCTATTGAGTCGATGATGCCTCGTGAAGAACCTAACAAAACAGACACATCATTGCGTGATGCAATCCAGGCAGAGAATGCTGAAGCCGCTGAAGATGATACCGGACTACCAGTTATTCCTGTTTCGATTAATTATGATGAATTACATATTACTTCACTGGATTGTCAGTATTTTGAAGATCTCTCGACCTGGTTTGAGCCTTTAGAAGAGGACTGGAAACGCACAGTCGCTAAAGATCAGTTTGACACAAATGATGAAATTGAAGAGGCCGTCGAAATAAATACTGACGACCCGAACAGCCCTCAGGGTGAAAAAGAGGCTGCGAACAATACTGATCAAGAAACAAACGAGCCGTCATTTGAGCCTGAGGAAAGCGATGAGCCTGAAGAAAGCGAACCAGAATCTCCTTCTGGTGAGGGATGGGTAGTACAACTGGTGGGGCATCATTTTCATAATGAAGACTATCACGCACCATTCGAAGGTCGAACTTATCTGCGCACAACATTGATTGAGTCGCTGCTTGGGGAAAGAGGCCAGATTGTAACCGTGACCGCTGGCCCAATGGCTGGAGAGAAAGTTTTGCCAAAAGAAATTGGTGTAGGCTTCCCGGCAATTATCGAATCAAGCCCTATCGAAAATTACTGGCTGTCAACAGCTGCTGATGGCGTTATTGATGACGGCATGGGCATGGGGTCACGCCAAAGCCCTACGAGAGGCACATCCGGAGAATTCTTAGAAGAGGGATTGGAACTAAAAAAGTATGACTTTATTATTCAATTTGTTTGGAAGCCGAAAACTCCTGGTGCTGTTCAAATACGTTCCAATGACGGAAGTGATGATGAATATTGACAAGTTACTAAGTTGTTAAGGCCCCCCTTCGCTTTTGCTTTGCTCCAAATATTGGAAAAAACATGGTTGAGATTCCCGACGATATCCGAGGTTACTTGAAGCAGTTACAGAAGTATCACTTTTGGCTTCTAGCACTGCTCATGCCGCTCATCCTTGTACCTCTAGCCTTTACGGCTGATGCACAACTCTTACGCGAGATAGACACTCGTTCATCTGCTGTAAAAGCAAAAGTTGAATCGATCAACTCCGTTCCACGAAAGACAGCCGAGGGGCTTGAGAAATTTGGACATCCACAACCAGAGTGGGCAGAACAGATATCTCAGTCAAACGATGCACTTCGTAAGACAATTCTCTCACAATGGAAATATTTATGGGACCAACAAAAGCCAATTAGAGTGTGGCCCGTTGAATTAAGAAGTGACTTTTTAAGAGCAGTTATTCGCCTAAAGCCGGATGAAGATTTATCTACTCGTTTTCGTGACCGATATCTCAACACCATTCACCGCGTTGTAAAAAAACTACCCGAGCGAATTGATGCCACTGAATCAATGGATTCCTCTGCCGGTGACGGTGGATTTGGTAGAGGCGACTTCGGAATGTCTGATGGAGTCGATGACGACAGCGCAGACCGAACGGTTCTCTGGGATTCAATGGACCAAGGTGAACTCTACCAATCCTTCTTCTGGACAACCACACCATCAACTAAACAAATACTTCTCGCGCAAGAAGAACTTTGGGCATATGCGATTCTTTGTGACGTTGTAGTCAAAGCCAACAATCAGTCATCCGGTTATCATGATGCAACCATCCCATACATTAGTCGTTTGGCGGTCGGATACCGTGCCGCCGAAGAAGATCCTGGTGGGCGGAAAGGTGGCCGGATAAAAACCCTATCGAGTGGGTTCGATGACTATATGGGAATGGACATGGGCATGGACATGGGAATGGACATGGACGGGGAAATGGGCAAGCCCCTGAATCCACGCTTCGGATCCTTAGGTCAGAGTGATATGGGCATGGAGTATGACGAGTTCACGGGAATGCCGATGGATTCTGATTCTGGGGATGATGATGAAGCTCTTTTAAATTGGATCTATGTCGATTCAGAGGGCAAGCCACTAGATAGTGCTACCGTCAATGAGTCACCTGACACAAAATTTGTCCATTACATTCCCTTCTGCCTTAAAGGTAGAGTCGATCAAAGGAAACTCGACCTACTTCTTCGATCATTTGCAACCATGCCAGTACCTATTGATGTTCGGCAGGTACGAATAAACCCCGATGCCATGGACTCAATGAGTGGTGATGAAAGAATGATGGGCGGGATGATGTCAGGACAAGATTCGACGGACGGTGTGCGACGTTATGACTTGGATGTTGAATTACGAGGGTCAATTGCACTCTCACAAAGACCTGATGGAAAAACCTTGGGACTAGAGACTGATCCACAGAACTAAATAAGGAGGATTTCTTTCATGGGACTTCCGAAAATAAAATTTACACCTGATGCAATTTGGGCATTTGTTGCAAACCACGGTGAAAAAATACTTGTCGCAATCGTGGTACTGTGCAGTTTGCCGCTTGCATTGGGCGGTATAAACGCCTTGAGGCTGAAAACCAGATCTTCGGCAGAGGAACCTGCTGAGATTGTAAGGTTGGCCACCAACGCGAAAAACCTACTCAGTCGGCCACTTGCTGCTGATCAGCAAAAGGAACTGAGTAAAAATATTCGAGCGACAAATAATGACCAAAACGCAACATTGGAATCTTGGAATCCGACAGATATAAGTCGTTTATCAGTGGATGCTGGAATGAATCGTCCGCTACTCGGTGATATACAGAGACGGCAGATTCCTGTCATTTTCCCGCTTGAACGTCTAGTCGCGACTGCCGGTGTTGTTGCTATCGCTGATATAGAAGAACTCCCTGCCGGAGGTGACCCGTCATTTGCTAATGGCTTTTCAGATATGGAAATGATGGAGAATCCTATGGGTGCGCAGGCAACTATCATTTCGCCGCCAGCAAGAAAAATGCCGTATGTCATTCTGACTGGACTCATTCCATACCGAAAA
>CAJXFK010000079.1 GCA_913052575.1 uncultured Planctomycetaceae bacterium | reverse complement strand
ATGCTGCGCTGGTCGCTCGGCAAATGGGTAAGGTCTGCGTTTGCGGAGCCGCCGAATTGGACGTCGATTATCATGCCAAAACCGTCAAGGTCGCAGGCAAGACCTTCAAGGAAGGCGATTATATGTCGATTAACGGCACGACGGGAGAAGTCTTCGCAGGCGAAATCAAGACGGCTCCATCGGAAATCATTCAAGTTTTGGTTGAGAAGAAACTGGACCCGAAGAAGAGCCTGGCCTATCAAAACTTTTCCAAGCTTATGAATTGGTGCGAGAAAGCGACCAAAATGACGGTCCGCACCAACGCGGATTCGCCATCCCAGGTCGCGAATGCAGTGGCATTCGGTGCTACCGGAATCGGGCTTTGCCGAACGGAGCACATGTTTTTCGAAGGGAATCGGATCGATGCCATGCGGGAAATGATTCTAGCTGAAAGTGAAGATGTTCGTCGTACGGCATTAAAGAAGCTTCTACCATTCCAGCGGGAAGACTTTGAAGGCATCTTTAAGGCACTCGAAGGTCGTCCTGCAACAATTCGACTGTTGGATCCACCTCTTCATGAGTTCGTGCCACATGATAAAAAATCACAAGAAGATTTGGCTAAAAAACTCAAGCTAAGCCCCGAAGTCGTTGCGAAGCGGGTTGCGTCCTTACATGAGTTTAACCCGATGCTTGGACATCGTGGCTGTCGCCTTGGGATCAGCTACCCGGAGATCTCAGCCATGCAGGCTCGAGCAATTTTCGAAGCAGCTTGCAAAGTCCAGAAATCTGGGATTCAAGTACGCCCAGAGATCATGGTCCCATTAGTTGGGTTCAAGAAAGAACTTGACAATCAAGTAGCTGTCATCCACGAAGCAGCGGAACAAGTGCAGAAAGAAACGGGACAAAAGATCAAGTATCTCGTTGGTACCATGATTGAAATCCCACGTGGAGCACTCACAGCCGATGAAATAGCTGAGACCGCTGAATTCTTTTCGTTCGGTACGAATGACCTCACTCAGACAACTCTTGGCATGAGCCGAGATGACATGGGTTCATTTCTTAACAAGTACACCGACGAGGGGATTCTTAAAGCAAACCCCTTTGCATCGATTGACGTCACTGGTGTTGGCCAGCTGATGAAGATTGCTGTGGAAAAAGGTCGCGAAGGTCGTCCGAAAATTAAACTTGGCATCTGTGGTGAACATGGCGGTGACCCACACTCTGTCCACTTCTGCCATGAACTTGGACTCGATTATGTGAGTTGTTCACCATATCGGGTACCTGTTGCTCGGCTGGCAGCTGCTCAAGCAGCTGTTCAGTAACAAGTGCAATGCAGTCCCGTTATGGCAGCACGTTCACTACTATCATGGAACTCAAATACGAAGCCACTGCACTAGCCTAGATACTGGCAGGTGTAGTGGCTTTGTTTACGGGCTTTCCGCATCCTACTTCAATCGATAAAGCGTGAAGGAATGCTGCTTGATTTCGACGGTGCAAGAGCTCCGGCGCTTGTTTTCACCACCGACAGAGCAATCATATTTCAGTTGCAGAAATCAGCGAATTTCTTACTGGTTTTTTACATACCCATGTGTATGGGCATACCGCAATGGTGACATCGAGGCATAGCGATCGGCCTGGGCGATGGCAATCGACCAGTATGTCGCCAATCGTTAAATCTTGGAAAGGATGAAGGTAGTTCCACACAGTGAGCTTTTGCCTCATCTTTCGCTCTCAACTGTCCACATGCATCTGCATGGAACATCGTTGGTGGCGGACAGCACGGACGGTTACAGCAGCGACCTCCGACACTTCCATGCCATGGCGGCTGGCTAGTGCCTCCACAATCACATGAGCCACCAGACGTTCCGGGCGCATTAAACGATATTGCATCAGTGTGCATCACGACTTCAGCAGCATGCAATTGTAGATTTGAAGCACACAAAAAAATGAGGAGAAGACCTCCTGTTACTAAGCAACGTTGTACTGCTTTTGATGGTAGGTGGTGCAAAGTGCTCATCGGTACAACTCCATATCCTTTAAAATATCGTAGAGACTGAATCTGAAAAACTGGATTTATCCCAATCATTCTTTACCGTAAGCTTGTCGTATGAGAACTTCCTAACGGCGCTTTTAACTATCGACGTTAGAACAGGGAAGGATGAGCGGTACCGCAAGCAAGTCACTCAGTAACGTTTACACCGAATACAACGACAGACAAACGCATACCAACCGAAATATTTATCTGAAATAACAATAGCCCAAAGAATAAGATTCTACTTCTGCCACCTCAAATACTATTATTTCTCAAGATCATTCAAATTCGCACAATAGCGGCATCTCGATACCACTTTTGTTCCCACGACAGCGCGATGACCTAGAATTAAACAGTGTTTCGGCTTACGTTTGCCTCATAGAATTACTCACCTACTTTCCAATATCGAGTCTATTTTGAAAGTTGATTTGAATTACGGCAGCGACGATTCGCTGGCTATTGATTCCAATTCCTCCGATGCCATTGTGGAGCTCCGAGGCCCAGAAGGCGTCGATGATGACGCTGCTGTTGATGTTATCAGAGACGCTCTCCTTCTACCTGTTGCTGGCCCACCGCTATCTGAACATGTTATTCCAGGGGATCGAGTGATCATCGCTCAAGCAGGAGATTTACCTGGTGGGACAATGCTTTCGGATAGCATTTATTCTGTAATTCTTGAAAGCCTGCAATCAGGTGGTGTAAATCTTGACGATGTTCAGCGTATCATTGCGCCATCAATCATCGAATCGGATACATCTTCACTCTCGCAGGAATTACCCGATACTGAAATTCAGAATCTATCTACATCAATTTTCAATCAACTCAATGATAGTGATACAGCGTATCTATCCGCTGATGAAGCCGGTGAACCACTCCATTTGGCCCGAGCTATTATAGATGCTGATGTTGTCTTATCGATCGGAAGCTTTGGCTACGATGCCAGCCTATGTGGACGGTCTCCCGAAGGTGAACTCTGGCCAAGTTTCGCACGACAGACTCAATGTCAAAAATTTATAAAAGCGTTGCTGAAAAATCGACAAAGAGCTCTTCATTATTGGAGAGATGAATCCGAGCAGATTAACGCTCAACTCGGCATCCTTGCATCATTACGCCTTGTAGCTGGAGACCACAAGACGTTAGCGGGAGCAGCGTTTGGTTTTCCAATTGCCTCCATTGCACAATCGAAATCTTATGCAAAAGAATGGCGGCCAGCTATCTCTGCTCGATCACCTCTTACAATTGCAGGAATCCCAGACCGATCTTGTAGATTTGTTGAACTTACACGAGCAATTGCAGCGGCTGCTCGCGTGACAACACACGATGGCACAATATGTATAGCTTGTAACATGAAAGAAGAGCCGGGAATCATTTTCACTCGCTGGCGACACGGCATCGATCTGCAAATGCTGCTCCGTGAAGCATCCGATTCCGAAGAGACTGCACTTCTACTTGATGCACTTCACACTTCCCTTTTTGCACAAGCACTCGGAGATCGACGCCTCGTCCTTCTGTCACACCTCGATCAGGAATTTGTTGAAGACCTGGACATTGGTTATGCAGAAACTCCAGATGCAATCAACCGTCTTGTTCAGCAATCTGAATCAGTAACCGTGCTTCACGAAGCGAACCGGCTGTGTCCCAAGAAAATCTGATAGTTCTCTGTATGAAGCCACGACCCCCTTTCACACACCTGTTTCAGTCTTGATGCAAGCGGAAAGGGAATGATTTATGCGATGGCGGCTTGAGAACCGTTCCTTGAATCGCATCAATGGGAAGAGGCCCCCAGTGCCTGCTGTCTCTACTTGCGGCTGGGCAGTCACCTAATACAAAAACATGTTTCTCAGGAACGATCCACGCCGCTTTTTTCGGCATGGATAACCAATAGATATCCCGCCACACCAGTAAGCCCTCTGCTGTGACCATTTCTGGCACACCTGACGGCGATTCCTCCTGACTACCAATCCTTTTAATTCCGACAGACAATGACTGTACCCTCTGTTCCCCGGGTTTTTTATTTGACACATTCAGGCAAGCAGACCAGAGTCTTGGCAATTCATGCAGGCAACTTTTATTTTGACTGTCAGAAATTCTTCTAGCTGTTCTCTCCTGAGCAAGTGGCCAAGCTGCGACGACAAATTGGCCATCGAGCCTTCCTGCAATCACCGCAAGTCGCCCTTGCCTCTTAACAATGATGCGAGCTGCACTTTGATTATCCGCAAACAAAATCTCAAGACTATTCCCTTCCTGCAAGCGAATATCTAACACCACAGAAATCCCGATATCCTGCACACTATTAAGGTGCCTGGTTTCTTTTGGTAACCACGACACATCATCATAAATACGCAGGCCGTCCTCATTGTGCACCACACCACGTGAGGATGCTGGAGAAAATTTTAACCACGACGTGTGCTTAGGACTTACATATCTACATGACCATTGATTATTTGTTTGTATCCATGAATGTGTTGGGTCGCTCCACGAGTCTGCATCATCGTCTACGATCAGTCTAAACTGCTCTAAAAGCTGTGGACTTTTTTGAATTATTTTATCATCGATAAAAAGTTCACCATCTGTAATTCGAACAGACTCTTTGGGTAGCCCTATAACACGTTTGATAATGAGTTCTTTTTCAAGCTGACACACGACTGGTGCGTATCGTGAAAAATTATTGTTCTTACTTGGTTGCCATGAAATGACATCACCTTCTTGGAAACCAGGTGCCATCGACATTCCCTGCACTTTGCCAGATAGCGGAGTGTTGCTTTGGTTTTCACAACCAAGAACAATAAGACCTAGCAAAATCGTGATGGCGGAACGAATATTCACGAAAAGGGGTTTGTTCCAGAAGATCACATTCACTATGAACTGTTTAAAGAAAACAGATTTTTTTAATCCAACACTCCCTTAACGGGGCCTGGCTTTCCTGGATTCGTTGGGGGACGCGGTGGGGGTTTTACCCCAATATTATACCCACTTGATAGGCTATGCAGATAACTACCTGGATCAATGATGGTCCAGCCTGCATAAAACCCGCTACTGTCTGTCACCTTTCTCATCGCCATATATGTTTCGAACGAATCAGGCTCAACCAGGTACCTGAGGTACCATTTCCCCTGCATATTACGCAGCACTGTTCCGAAAATTCCTCGTACCGCCTTGTCTGGCTCTTCGCCGCAGTCTTCTGTGGGAAGAATCTCTACCTTGATTTGCCTTCCTTGCCGAACAAGCTTTAACTCAAAATATTTATTCTTTGCAGGATCTTTGTTGAATTCATCAATTAATGTCATCGCTTGTTTTTCATCCGAAATATAATTCCCCTCTCCAACATTTATTTTTTTGCTATCTATAATCATTTTCAAACGGTTTTTTATCGCTGTTTCCATTTGCTTACCTGGATCCACAAATGGAATTACTTTCCCGTTGCTCACGAGAACCTTTCTCTCCTGAAGCAAGGCATTACCATCTTTATTTCGAGGGATATCTTTTGGTGTTGGCGGTCGCACCTCTTTAGGAGGTGGTGCGTTTAACTTTGGCATGTTGTCCAACTTGGCTAACAAATCTGTCTTTGCGACTGTAAATTTCTTTTCTTTATCTTCAAGTGTTGCGAGCTGTGCCATTAAACTTCTCCGAAGTTTTTCAGCAGCAAGCTTTTTTTCTTCAGCCTCTTTTTCTGCTGCCTCGGCGGCAAGCAAATCTTTTTTGGCTTTAATTTCAGCCTTGGCGATATCATCTTGCAATGAGGCCAACAGTTTCTCCGGATCAATTTTTTCTTTTTCGGATTCAGACTTTAATGCGAGCTTCATTTCCTCTAGCCTTGCCTCTGAATCGACAGCAGCTTGCTTCATTCGCTCCTGCTCAGCAGGATCAATCTGAGCGATCATCTCCTCCATACGCCGAGCGGCCTCCTGGCTGGAAAGCTGCACAGCTACAAGAACAATAACAAGAATGCCAACAACATTCGTCAGGGCATCAAGCAAAGAGTCCATGTTCGCACCCGTTGCTGACGTTTGCCTTCTGCGTCGAGCCATTGAATTCCCTTTTCTTCCAGTGCTGTATCTGCCATGAAAAATTATACACGTCAGTCAAGCAGGATTTTTCCATCACCTGGTAGCGGAGCCTTGCCACTCAATGCATCTAATACAGGAGCACCATTTGGCAACATACCCACAACAAGTCGATTCTCATTTTTCTTCTCATATTGATCAACAACTTTTTTTACCAAGCGGTATGAGTCGACACCTTCGGGTCGTATAAGAAACGTAATAATCGTATCTCGCTTTCTTCGAAGAAGCCCGGTCTTCCCTAAATGAGTAAGTACATAGTCCAGCAGTTTCGTAAAAGATTTATCACTGCCAGCTTTCGCTACTGGTATCTTTATCGGATCTTCCGAATCAAAAAGATTTTCGTAATCAAGTGCGTTAGGAAGTAACACCAGATCATTTTTTGTTATTTCTACAAAAAACGGACGACGCACACCACCGCGTCCTTTGTTTTCATACAACACCGAAATCGTCTGGTCTGGCTTCTTTTTTTTATCTGCAATTTTTGCTTCAATCCGCTTCATCTCCGCAAGGATTTCCTTAATTTCAAGTTCGCGCTTTTTGAGCTCTGCAGTGTCTTCATCATCCGGGGGTGGAGGTGGCGGTGGCACATTCAATAACCGCCCTTGAGCCTCACGCTGTGCTCGCTCAGCTTCAACCAATTGCTGTTGTGCCTTTTGGACGCGAGCGTCGCTCGAGATACTGTCTTGCTTGAGCTTTTTGAGGCTCTCCTCAAGCTCACGAATGGCCTGTAGATTCTGCTCTGTTTGTTGCTGGACGGCCTCATTAGCAAATTGTTCAGCTAGTTTATCACTGTCGACAGATTCTAGAACAACTGCCGTAATTATCAGAATCAAGTTTCCAATAACGCATGCCAGAATATCGAGAAACGGGAAAAGTGAAACTTCCTGTTTCTTTTTTTGCCTTCGGGCCATGACATTTTTTCCACGTGATTACACAGCCTGTCACTTTGCATAAGAACATGAACAGACACAATTGAATAGTAACTTAGGTTCTGTATTTAATTTTACTATTTTCTTCAGGCTTCTTTTTCTTTTCACCACCGAAACCAAACCAACCGCGTTGTTTCATTTCAACCGTAATTGTTTGACCGTTGAGTCGTTCCATTGTCTCGGCAAGTTCTGACAAACTTTTTTGTAACGATTGAGTGTACTCCTGCACGCTACTCGCAGCCTGTGACATAAGGTCTGTGGATTGCCCTTTGGCGGCCTGTGCAGTGGATGCCATTGCAGCGATCTCGTCTCGTGTCGACTCAACCATTTTGCCTAATTGCTCAACCTGCCCGGCATTTTTTTCATAGAGCCGATCATGGGCATTACTCCAGCCCTCTTCCACTTTCTCCGCAAGCTTTTCACCCATACCATCGAGTTTCCCTACAAAATTTGTAAGTGACTGTTCTGTCTGAGATATACGCTCCGTCTGCTTATCATCTATTTTTTTCCACGAATCAAAGAGATCCGCCGCAACTCCCTTACCAAGGGTCTTCAATTGCCCAATCCAACCCTCGAGCTCTGCCCGATGTACTTTAAGTGCTGCTTGCACAACATCTTGCATATCATTACGGCTCGCGGAAGGCATACGATGCTCTTCAGTATTTCGGCCGTCTTCGAGTCGTCGTAAAAGATATTCATTGGTGTATTCATCAACTTCACCGATGACATCACCCTCTAGCTTCTGCAGAGCACTTACTGGGAACGTCAAGATCATCGCCATCGCAAGAGCAACCAAGGTAGTATCAAACGAGGTGCCTAGACCACCTGTAATACTTTTCAAACCAACCTTCAGTGACTCCATATCGCTTGAACTACTCAGCGTATCTGTGAATCCACCCACCGCTGAACTTACGCCAATAACCGTTCCTAAGAATCCTAGAATTGGTATAGCCCAAATGAATACATGAAACATCGTGTAACTTGAGTCAACACTACTAGCGTCAAGATCTGACTGACTCGATAGCATTGTGGCCGTATCAGCTGCACTCTTTCGTACTCGAAAGTGTTCAAGGCCTCGAACGCACCGCGTGACCAGGAAACTACCAACAGCAGCTTTAGGCAGCTCACTGATATATTCAAGAAACTTATCAAGATTTCGCCCAGTAATCTTCTCTCCAATATCACTCGGTAAA
Source organism: uncultured Planctomycetaceae bacterium (assembly GCA_913052575.1). Lineage (GTDB taxonomy): Bacteria > Planctomycetota > Planctomycetia > Pirellulales > UBA1268 > UBA1268. The sequence continues at coordinate 5,753 of CAJXFK010000079.1, read as the reverse complement.
ACGTCAAAAAGCATTGCCCGCTGCTGCCTTCGAATCTTGAAAAGTTTTGCGACCAGCATGCTTGCTGCCCAAGAGAATAGAAAAACTTCCGTGTAGGGAACCCAAAGACCTGTTGCGAAAGTCGCACCTTCACCACCCATAAAAAGACGGCCTAGGTATGAGCGGTCATCTTTTGGACCAGCAAATGGTAGAAGCAGAAGATAAAAAGCGACGGTCGTGGCAAGTCCAAACAATATATAGAGACCTACATTTACATTCGTATTTGCTGTGACCGAGAGTACCCGCGCACGCTCAATTGACTCTGCCGATTGCTTGCTGTTATTGCTACTGGCTGATTGACCTGAACCAGAAGATCCTGCAGCCACTTCCGGCCGCTTCACAGTGATTGAACCCCGACAATGTGGACAGCGTGCAGAATTGCCAACAAGTTCATCTCGCACCTTGAGACTCTTGTCACAGTGCGGACAGGACATTGTAAAAAACATGAAAATATTCTCAAAAATTATGGCGGACTGGAGAATTTTTGTGCGTCAAACAAACGTCTCGGGGAAGATTACGCCAACAATGGCTCCCCAACGAATGAATACGAATCCAAGTGCCTCAGCCTATCGCGACCTGTAACTCAAAGCAACTCAAGAGAAAACAACTGCTAGCTATTCACTTTTGACCACGCATGACTCTTGGCACTGGCAAGTACGGCATCACAGACGCGTTGTGTTTCAAGTGCATCACGGAACGTCGGGTGACAAGGCTCACCCTTTGCATAACACGTCAAAAAGTCAGCGACCTGATGAACAAATGAATGCTCATAACCAATCGCCAGGCCAGGCACCCACCAATTTTCCATATACGGATGTTCGCTGTCCGTCACGTGAACACTCTTCCATCCTCGCTCCGGACCTTCGTCCCTGTAGTCGAATATTTCTAATCGGTGAAGATCATGAAGATCCCACTTCAGGCTCATGTTCTCACCATTGATTTCAAATGTGTACAGTGCTTTATGACCACGTGCATATCGAGTACTTTCAAAAATCCCAAGCGAGCCATTTTTAAAATGACAAAGAAAAGAGCATGCGTCATCAATTTCAACTGGCTCTTTTTTACCGGTTAACTGATGTATTCGTTCTTTGACAAATGTTTCTGTCATGGCTGTCACATCTGAGACCGAGCCATTTAACCAGAGCGCTGTATCAATACAATGAGCCAGAAGATCACCTGTGACGCCACTGCCAGCCGCTTTTGAATCGAGCCGCCACAATGCAGCACCACCTTGAGGTAGCTCTGCACTTATTGTCCAGTCCTGAAGAAACTCGGCTCGATAATGAAAGACTCGACCCAAACGACCTTCGTCAATTAATTGTTTTGCATATGTTACTGCAGGCATTCTTCGGTAGTTGTACCAGACTGTATTTGGCACACCTGCCTTTTCAACAGCCTCGCACATCTTCTCGCCTTCTGGGGTATCCATCGATAGAGGCTTCTCACACAGAATTGCTTTTCCATGCTTCGCTGCCTCAATGGCGATATCTGCATGCAGATTATTTGGGGTACAAATATCGATTGCATCGATGTCATCAGACGCCACAAGTTTGCGCCAATCATTCTCAACACGCTGATACCCCCACTGATTTGCAAAAGCTTGTGCTTTCTCAACATCTCTCGCTGCAACAGCCTGCAGAACTGGCACATACTCGAGGTCAAAAAAGTTTTTCACACGGTTGTAACCGTTTGAGTGGGCCCGCCCCATGAACCCGTAGCCGATCATGCCAATACGGAGTGGTTTTGCCATCACTATTTCCCTTTCGTGATCTGAACGTTTGTGATCTGTACTAGTTCCAGCCGTGTGCATCTCGCACGGCAAGCATGGTCTTGAGGATTGTGTTCCACGTTGCCGGGTTCTCAAGCATTTCATTTGAAAACATACAACCATCCCAGCAAATATGTTCGATGCATCGTGAAGAAGCATCTTCAAGCCAATACCCAGAGCATTTTACAATATCAAGTTTTCCGTTGGGGTCATCGGCAGGACAATGCTTTCCGGTTTTGTCATGTGAACCGGCCCCATGGACTTCACCGTCATTCTGTGCAACATGAAAATCGATAGTCCAAGGTCGAAGCTTATCGGTCATCTGCTTATAGGCAACATAAAATTCTTCCGACGAACAATCTGCATTAACCAGAGCATGCTCCGGAGCGTTATAACCCAGGAGATATAAATAGGTATGTGCCAAGTCCGCCTGAAATCCAAGCGTCTCTGGCATCCCAACGCCTTCAAGAACATCAAGCATGTCACGCCAAGAATGCATGCCGGCCCAGCAAATCTCTCCTTCTGCTGCAAGTCTCTGGCCATTATCAGCCGCAATTTTCGCTGCTTCCTGAAACGTCTCAACAATTTTCGCAGTGCCGGCCTTGGCATCTTCACGCCATTTGCTAACACCAAACTCGGCTGAGTCTATACGTATAACACCATATTTTCTAACGCCACGCTGCTCAAATACTCTCGCGATGCGACATGCCATTGTAACTGCTGACAAGAACTTATCTCGTGCATCACTATCACCCATTGCAGAGTCACCAATCGTGCCCGGCCAAACAGGTGCGACAAGTGAGCCAATAGAAAAACCATGACTCGCAATTTTATCAGCGATCTTGAAAAGCTCGTCATCTGTTGCTTCCGGATTTGTATGTGGCAGAAATAGGAAATAGTCAATTCCGTCAAATTTCTGACCATCCACTTCTGCAGCTGCCGTAAGTTCCAACATTCGATCCAACGATATTGGTGGCTCCTGACCTTCGTCAGTTCCCTTCCCAACAAGACCCGGCCACATTGCATTATGAAGTTTTGGACTTGCGTAAGACATTTATCTGTTCCTTCTATTCATAGGCAGATCTCCATGGACATCTACGCCGAAATAGCGAAGTGCTACCGGTAGCCCAAGACCTGTACTTCTAACTGTGTAGCCATCAACGGCAGCTTCCTTCATTATGACCTTTGCTCCCGAAAGAACTGTACGTTCTTTTACGCTCAAAAGCTGTCGGCAATCGCCCAAGGATTTCTTGGCAATACTTCCAACGTTTTTACCTTCGGGAAGAACTACGGACCAACCGCGATCTACTGTAGTCATAAATCTGGATACCCCTACGACAACTCGACCAAAAGCACGCTTTATGCTGACATCGTTGTACGATTCGATGCCGATAGCTGCAAGGAGCAACATACTTTGTTTTAGCTACTTTATGAAACAGATGACGTGTATCGTTATCAGTACCGATAAAAACGTAAGACTCCAACAAATGTAAGCAATCTGATTGATTCAACGAATATCACAAGATCTTATGGCATCCCCAATGAAAATAATCCATCACTTCGAGGACCGGAAATGGGCATAACTTCTTCAGCAACACAATTTGAAATACAAGCCACCGTTTTTGATCTCGATGGTTTGCTCGTGAATACAGAAGACCTGTATCAGGATGTAGGTACTGAATTATTAAGACGACGGGGGAGAACGTTCGGTGCGGATCTACTCGATGCAATGATGGGGCGACCCCAACACAATGCTCTGTCAATTATGATCGAATGGCATGGGCTGGATGACACCATCGAAACGCTCGCTGATGAAACGAAGGAGATATTTCAGACACTTCTTGCTTCCCGACTTGCACTTATGCCTGGCGCTAAAAACCTGATAGAGCATATTCGACTACTCGATATCTCTCTTGGAGTTGCAACAAGTAGCGGACCAGAGTTTGCCCGCGATGTTCTTTCCCGCGTTGAACTTCTTGATGCTTTCAACTTTATTCTTACCTCTGCTGATGTCATCGCAGGGAAGCCAGATCCAGAAATCTATCAGTTAGCTGCCAAAACAGCCTGCACACAACCTGAGAAAATGCTTGTCTTCGAAGATTCCGAAACCGGATGTAAAGCCGCTGTTGCTTCGGGTGCAATCACCGTAGCTGTCCCATCAGGCCATAGTCACCGGCATTCTTTTTCCGGAGCCAAACTTATTGCAACATCTCTTGCTGATGCTCGAATTTATGAGCTACTCAGTTCTCCTGTTGAAAGAAAAAGTTCTGCTGAATCTTAGTCTATTTTTTCTTTTTCTTCCCCGTCGGCTCGGGGTCCATAACATCGAGCATTTTTCTTTGTTTACTCCATGATGGTTTCGTCCGTGATCTGACCGTCCAAATTGAAACATCATCCAACTCCACGAGTCCATTCTTTGGGCCTGCAAGGCCAAGCCCATTCCCACCGCTGGAGTTGGACTTTGCAAGACATTCGTGCTTGACGTACCAGGTTGGCCCATCAACGAACTGAATAATAAACTCATCTCCCTTAAGTTCTGCTAATCCGTGGTACCACTTTCCAGGCATGTATTGAAAATCATCCGACTCGGCTACTTTGAGCGTCTCGTGGTCAACGATTACAAAAGTACCTGAAGTACTGAATTTTACTCGACAGACATGGTGACCAAATTCAACAAATGGAACGGTATCGGTTTCGTCACCACCGAGAAAACGAAAGGAAAAACCGACCAGAAACTCCGGCGGAGTTATCGGAACACTCACACGAGCTTCATATCCGAAATGGTGGGTTCGACTTGCTTGATATTCCTCCGAGGAGGGCCGGCCTCGCAGGACTCCGTCTTCTATCGACCACCGCGTACCCTGACGGTTCTGCCAATCTGTTTTTTTAACCGGCCCACTCTTCGAAAAAGTTTCTTGTAACACTCTTTCACCAGGAATCACCATGAGTGGCTTCAGTGTGTGCCAATCTGCTGCGGAACAGATTGTCATTACAGAAAAGAGACCAAAGGCTGCAAGCAATATCCTTCTTGCGACTATTTTCATAACTTTTATTCCTTTTAATTGAAACCTTTTTATGTCCTGTGTATTCAGAGACACTTCTCCTGCAGATAACAACATAGCAACCCGTCTATGATGGTAACCGGTCCATGTTGCAGAACGTTCTTTCGTTACCATCTTTCTTTCAAAATATGGTTTTTTCACTGAGCACTCAGGCTCAGGCTACGAGAACGTGCAGAGAATTCTGGTGCATAGCGACTCCGAAGAGTTGCGAAGCCACTTGAAGACTGTCCCTGGTGCGCAACACGTAACGAGTATTCAAGTATGTGCGTTCCCTCAGGCAGTCGCTCAAAAAAGAATTGCGTGCTTGCATCTCGAGTGACTTGATACCAACCGACTCCATCAGCCCAGCGCCACCCCGAAAGAACATCGACAGGTTCAGTGAGGCTTGGTCGATGGTCTGTAAGTTCAAGGAACTCATATGCTCGATCGCTAGTAATCTTCAGCCGCACAACAAGTTCTTCCCCAACATGAACTTTTTCTGATGCCGATACTGGCTTTAACACAGCTCCTGATTTTGTCATCCTTTTGATAAAAAGTTCTTTCATGACTGCAAGTTCGTCTCGGCCAGAGGCCTCAACATCCTCGATTGTATCGAGATACTGCCAGTGAACTCCTCCAAATGCCAAGCCACCGCCTGCCGGCTTTTGAAACGTTACCTCTGCCATGGATGGCGTGATTTCTCGTCGTATAAATCTAGTTTCGAAGAAACCGGTGCCAGCTTCTGCTTGAGGCACTCCGTTCTCACCTGGTGTTAGTGACTCCGTACCGACCAAAACCTGCACCATTGAAGAATCACCAAGAAGATCTTTTCCTCTTCCTAGCAATACACCAACGGCGTTGGCAGTAGCTGGCATCCCGGGCCAGCGGCTTGTTCTCTTCTGCTG
>CAJXFK010000078.1 GCA_913052575.1 uncultured Planctomycetaceae bacterium | reverse complement strand
ATAGGCAGTCGCCAGACGAGCTTCAAACTCCTGTAAGCTCTTTTGCGCTGCAGCGATCTCTTGGGCTGGACGATGATAAAAAGAGGTATCTGCCATTTCTTCATGGAGGGATGCAACGTCTGCCTCCATCTTTTCAATCTGTACAGGCAAGTGCTCCAGCTCTCGTTTTTCTTTGTACGACAGTTTCTGTGGCTTTGATTTTTCCGGATCGAGAGACGCCGATAATTTCTTCTGAAGAGATCGTGATGCTTTTTTCGCTGACTCCACACCCCCACGCTGCCGAATCCAATCTGAATACCCGCCAACATATTCTTGGACACTTCCTTGATCAAAAACAATAACACTCGTCACAACGTTATCAAGAAACTCCCGATCATGACTCACCGCCAAAACGGTACCTTGAAAGTCCACTAATCTCTGCTCAAGAAGCTCAAGTGTTTCAAGATCCAGATCATTCGTTGGCTCATCAAGCACAAGTACGTTTGCGGGCCTCGCAAAAAGCTTTGCCAGAAGAAGCCTATTTCGTTCACCGCCAGAAAGAAACTTAACTGGCAACCTCGCACGATCAGCAGTGAATAAAAAGTCCTGAAGGTAACTGATGACATGCCGACGATTTCCATCAATAGTCACAAAGTCATTGCCACCGTTGATCTGTTCAACCACACTGTTTTCAAAGTCGAGCTGGCCACGTAGCTGATCGAAATAACGCACAGCAAGCTTAGTCCCGAGACGTACAGAGCCCGTCTGCGGCTCAAGTTCCTGAAGTAAGAGCCGAAGGAGCGTTGTCTTGCCACAACCGTTTGGCCCAATAAAGCCGACCTTATCTCCCCGAAGAATTGTTGTTGAAAAATCACTGATGACAGGTTCATCTGCGTAGCCAAAACAAAGGCCTGCTGCCTTACATACCAGCGTTCCGCTTCTTCCAGATTCCTGAATGGCGATATTCGCCTTGCCTGGCTGCTCTCTGCGTTGCTGCCGCTCCTCACGCATCTGCTTCAGTGCACGAACACGACCTTCATTCCGGGTACGCCGCGCTTTGATACCCTGCCGAATCCAGACTTCCTCTTCTGCTAGACGCTTATCAAAAAGAGCATTCTGTTTTTCCTCGGCTTCAATAGCAGCTGCTTTTCGCTTCAGGAACACATCGTAATCACACTCCCACGCAAAAAGCTGGCCACGATCGAGTTCCCAGATTCTGTTGGCGACCCGCCGGAGAAAGCCACGATCATGTGTCACAAAAAGTAACGTTCCCCGCCAGTTTGATAGAAACTTCTCCAGCCACTCAATCGCTTCAAGATCAAGATGATTTGTAGGCTCGTCGAGCATCAGCAAGTCAGGTTCAGTGACAAGCGCTCGTGCCAGCAGCACCCGCCGCTTTCGTCCAGCCGATAGCGTTTGTATATCTCCATCGGAGTCGAGGCCCATAAGGTCTATAATCTTCTGACTTTTTGTTTCAGACTCCCACTCCTCGATTCGACCTTCGGCAACCTGTGATTGCAATGCCTCCTGAACCACTTCCAAGACCTGGCCGACCATATCAACTGGCACTTCCTGTGGGAGAAACGAAGCCCGCTTTCCACCTGCTAGAACACATGTACCCGAATCAGGCTCCTGGCTACCGGCGATGAGACGAAGGAGCGTGGTCTTGCCAGTCCCGTTACGACCAAGTAAGCCAATTTTTTCACCGGGCTCAATCGTTCGTGAGACTTTGTCAAGAACATGAACTCCGCGGAATGCAAGAGAAAGATCATCAAGAGTAAGTACAGCCATAGTGGCAGTTTACTTCCTCTTCCGCTGTATGCCGGCAGGAAAATTCAGAGCATCCTCGACCAGGTCATCTTCGAGACGCGATCCCAGAGCCCGTGGAACCTGGTCCTCGACATACAGAATTCGTGCATTCAACGCTAAAAACCAGCCTTCTTGATTCGATACATTGCTTTGTCCGTTCGCACGTAAAGCGAATCCCCAATGGCTGCCGGACTTGCCATGATAGCTTCATCAAATTCATTTTTTGCAAGAATATTGAGCGCGTCTCCAGGCTGAATAACAAACATTTCACCTTCGTGATTGCCGACATAAATTTTCCCGTCGGCAAATAGTGGAGAAGATGAGAAACCTCCACCAAGGCGACCAGTCCATCGTGCTTCGCCAGTATGTCTGTCTAAGCAGGTAGCGATTCCCTTATCACCGAAAAGATAGACTGAATCATCGACAAGCACTGGCGAAGGCATTCGGGGTACGCTGCGTTTATAACGCCATAGTATTTCTGGTGTTGAATTCACCTTCGGACCGAGTTGCACGGCTAGAAGTTCTGTCTTCATAAAACTGGTACTGAAATACACAACTCGATCTGCAACAACAGGCCTTGCTACAATTGAAAAGCCAAGGATTCCATAATTGACCTTCCAGAGTTCTTTGCCATTTTCTGGGTCATAGCCGTACAGCCAATCTGAACCAGGAGAGAGCAGCACCTCGCGTCCGCCAACAGAAGTCACCAGTGGTGTTCCATAGGCTTTTTTCATTTCGGGATTGTCGTTCATCTCACCACTTCGATCAGTCCTCCAGACTTCTTCCCCTGTGCTCACATCAAGCGCGACAACGTATTGCACGTCACTGCCATCACAGTGAAAAATGAGGAGGTCTTTCCATACGATCGGTGTGCTGCCCGGTCCATTCTCATGATTTAAACGTTGGCTGCGGTTATGCCAAACCACGGACGCCTTCTTTGTGTCGACACACGCGGTTCCATAGTCGCCAAACTGACAATACAAACGATCTGGTCCAAGCACTGGAGATGGTGATGCAAAACTATTGAGCACATGTGTTGGCTGAGGATTATCCACTGAGAAGAGTTCTATATTTTCAAGAATCTGGCCATCTCGCGCGTCTAGAGCAAGTGCTCGAAACGTTACTGACTTGGCAACACTCCGGGGCTGAGGTTTTTTGCTTCCAGGTGGCGGAGGTCCTTCCTGAGCACTTCCATCCTCAATGGCTGTCGTGAGCCATATTGTTTCCCCATCTATCATGGCGGACGACCATGCTCGTCCCGGCAGTTCTGTTCGCCAGTATATATTGTCACGATTGGTGTTGATTCCCTCGACTGAACCAACACTCCATTGAACGGGTAGATCTTCAGCTGTTGGCGCATGCCCCTGCCCCTCAGGACCTCGCCATTGAGGCCAATCAGCAGCAATTACTGGGACTGCAAAGACACAGGAAATCAGCCAGACCAATCGGAGCATTTTTTTACCAACGAAGTTTTTAAGACTTTCTACCGTTCCAATATGTAAAATGTTGTTGACTCTGGTAATCTTACTACGAATCGGGGGTTTTGTGAGTCACCCCCGTAAGCCTTACCTGCACACGGAGATTGCTGATGCTTATTCCTTTACTCGTCATACTCGGTGTACTCGTTCTCCTCGGATTTTGGCTTGCCGGAATCTACAACCGACTCATCTCTCTACGTGCACGTAACAAAAATGCCTTTGCCCAAATTGATGTTCAACTCAAGCGGCGATATGACTTGATCCCGAACCTCGTCGAGACTGCCAAAGGCTATATGTCTCACGAGCGTGAGACTCTTGAAGGGGTCATCAATGCCAGAAACCAAGCCGTTTCAGCGGCTGGCAAGGCTGCTGCGAATCCTGGTGATCCAGCCGCTATGGGTGCCCTTGGTGGCGCGGAAACCATGCTCACCCAGTCGCTCGGTCGGCTCTTTGCACTCGCTGAGGCATACCCAGACCTCAAAGCGAACCAGAACATGATGGCAATTCAAGAAGAACTGACCAGTACAGAAAACAAAGTAGCATTCTCACGCCAGGCATTTAACGATGCAGTGACTGCATACAACATGTACCGCGATTCATTCCCACAAATGCTGTTTGCTGGAACATTTGGTTTTCAACATGCATCACTTCTCGAGTTTGATGACAAACAGGCAATTCAGGCGGCGCCATCGGTCTCTTTTTAACAGCAAGAGGCCCCTACCAGGCGAATATAATCATACAGCCCTCAATGATTCACAGGGGGGACAGGAACGCTGACATCACAGAAAAGAGTTTGTCATGAACTTCTTTGAACACCAGGAACAAGCTCGACGAAAAACAAGTATGCTAGTCGGGCTTTTTGTTATTGCCATGGCCGGCCTGATTGCAGGGACGTACGTGCTGGTCATGTCACTTTACCTTGGTGGACTTGAGCAAGCACCTCAGCAGCGGGATGCACTCGTCAACCAACTTGGTCCGGACACGTTCTGGAGACCGGATATTTTTGCAGGAGTAAGCCTTGCAGTATTTCTTGTCGTTGGTGGAGGTAGCTTATACAAAACTGCACAACTCTCCGGTGGAGGAGAACCGCTCGCCTTATCTCTTGGTGGTCGCCGACTCTTGAATGACTCCACTGATCCGGTTGAACGCAAAATCCTGAATATTGTTGAGGAGATGGCACTGGCCTCCGGCCTGCCAGTGCCACCCGTCTACATGATGGAAAATGAACAAGGCATCAATGCTTTTGCCGCTGGCTACCAGCCAGAAGACGCTGTCATCGGTGTGACCCGTGGCTGCGTCGAACAACTCAGCCGCGATGAACTTCAGGGCGTGATCGCTCATGAATTTAGTCACATTCTTAATGGTGACATGCGACTGAACATACGTCTTATTGGCATCGTTCACGGCATTCTGATTGTTGGTCTTATTGGCTATTACACACTCCGTATTGCTGCGGCATCGGGCGGCAGAAGAAGCAGTAATAACAAAGGTGGTGGCGGTCTTGTATTCCTCGGTCTTGGACTGGGGCTTATGGCGATCGGATTTATTGGAACACTCATCGGCAACCTGATTAAGGCCGCAGTAAGTCGACAACGCGAGTTTCTTGCTGATGCGTCAGCCGTGCAATTTACGCGTGACCCAAACGGTATTGCAGGAGCACTCAAAAAAATTGGTGGACTGAACACTGGATCGAAAGTGACTGTCGCCAAAGCAGCTGAAGCGTCACATATGTTTTTTGCTGAGGGTGTCTCAGAACTCTTCGCAACGCACCCACCGCTTGCCAAGCGAATTGCACGAATAGACATGTTCTGGCAGGCAGAAATGGCAGCTGATAAACGAGAAGAACGCATACAAGAGACTCGCACCGCAGCTTTTGCCCCAGCAGGTGCTGCCGGGTTTGCAGGATCAGGAGCAGGTGCTGCTCCATCGGGTAGCGTCTCTCCTGAAAGCCAAACCATAGATAGAACCGCACCGGCAGATGAAACCACACCGGTAGCAACACCGACCCCAGAGCAGGCTGTTGAGGCCATTGGTAAACCAACCCCACAACAAATTGCGCGATCCCATGAACTCCTTGAATCCTTACCTGAAACGCTTCGTGAAGCAGCCAGAGAACCTTACGGCGCCCGTGGAGTTATCTACGCTCTGTTGCTTGATGCCGACTTCACGAGCTGCCAACAACAATTTGAACGACTTGCTGCCGAGGCTGATCCTGCTGTCTACCGCTCAACCATTCAACTCCACAAACTGATTGTCACACTACCTCGAAAATCACGGCTACCATTGGTTGATATCTGCCTCGGGCCCTTGAAAGATCTTTCACCAGAACAATACGAACGATTCCGCGAGAACATTCACGCCCTTGCTGCTGCAGACAACCGGCTTAGCCTTTTTGAATGGACTCTTCAAAAAGTGGTTCTTCACGTTCTCGATCCGCACTTTGGCAGAAAAAGAAAACGAAAAACCAATCAACGCCCGGCGCCTGAAGATGTTTCCACCGTATTGTCTGCACTCGCCCATGCCGGCAGCCGTGACGAACATGCCGTCCAGAGCGCCTTCGAACGTGGCGTCGAGGCGACCGGTTTACCACCGCTCGAACTACAGTCATGGGATCCAACGATTTTCGACAGACTCAATCACTCACTCGATGCCCTCGGGCGACTGCCCGGCAAATCAAAATCTAAACTCATCCGCGGCCTGGCTGAAACGGCTTCTGCTGACGGCACAATCACCCCACGAGAGATTGATCTTCTGCGAGCAATTGCCACAACGCTTGACTGTCCAATGCCTCTGATGGTTTGAACTCACTCTTGATTTATCCGACTCTTCTTTGACCAGAAGTGGCAGCTCCCAGCAGAAGAAGACCGTAGAAGCAAAAGACCATAGACCGATCATCCCATATCGATCTCGTATCCTTTGCGATATGGACGCGACAGCATCGCATTGGCCTCGCTGTCACCCGTGATCTGCTCAGACTTGGCATCCCATGCAATGTGTCGACCAAGTCGGGCACTGATGCCAGCAAGATGACAAACATTCAAGGCTCGCATATGTGAATGAACGTCAGAGATTGGTGATTTTCGAGTCTTCACACAATTCAGGAAGGTGGCCCAGTGTGCCTTACGACCATCGGCCTCCATGGGAAGACTTTTATAAACCTTCGCAATTGCATCCTCTGGAAGTGGATCATCTACAAGAGCTTCAACGGGGGCACCGACAAGTTTTCCACGATTCACGAAGATCTTGCCTTTATCTCCCTCAATGGTTACGCCGTTATCGGTATCATGCCGAATAACCAGTTCAACATCGTCAGGATATGTTGCTGTAAGGAGAAAAGCGGTTGCCGTGTTATAGCGATCCCGCTCTACCGGCATACCATTCTTGAATGGCACTGGATGTGTGGCCTTCCCTCCGATACCTGTCAGACCACCGTGCTCACCGGCTTGCCCAGACTGCTCGAGAGCCCAGACAGCAATATCAACATGGTGGGCACCCCAATCAGTAAGTTTGCCGCCCGAAAATTCGTACCACCAACGAAATTCATAATGGCAATTTGTGTTTGGACGTTGAGACTTTTCCCCTTTGGAAGGTTTTTTGTAATAACGGTAGTCAACAGCAGGCACAGGCCCCAACCACCGATCCCAGTCAAGCTCTGCGGGAGGTGATACCGCCGGCAAGGCATCACACGTCGGACCAGCCCCGATCGCGGCTGTGATTTTCTTAATTTTTCCAACACGCCCGTCGGCGACCATCGCAATGGCTTTTACAAACTGTTTAAACTGACTTCTTTGCTGGGTTCCAACCTGAACAACTCGACCCGTTTTTTTCTGTACTTTCCGAATGAGTTTTCCTTCATCAATCGTGAGAGTAAGGGGCTTTTCGCAGTAGACATCTTTGCCAGCAAGCATCGCTTCAATCAATGGTTTTGTATGCCAATGATCTGGCGTTGCAATATGAAGGACATCAATATCTTTTCGATCAAGAATGGCTCGGTAATCGGCATACTCTTGGGCTTTCCCATCACTAAGCAATTTGTTTGCCTTCGATGCGCGGCCTGTATCTACATCTGCGATTGCAACAACGTCAATCCATGGTGCTGCCGCACGAAGATTCCCGCACCCCATACCACCGGCACCAATAAGGCCAATAGCTACACGATCGTTCTTCGCCTTACTTTCGTCCGCCAGTGTCGTTTTTTGCCATCTAAAATACGGGACAGTAGCAGTTGCTAGCGTAGTTGTAGTCGCGGTCGTGAGAAACCGTCGTCGTGTGGTCGACATAAGAAGAGCCTTCCTGAAACCATTAAATGAAGAGAGCACTGAAAATTCAGTAACTACCAGCTATGAATCCGTTATTAAAAGTACTACAAACCGCAGTTCTTACACAAATTAGAATTTTTAGTGTGCAGAACTTCCGTCAATCGACTGATAGACTTTCGCCACTCGCTCCTTTATCTCGGGGAGGGCTGCCTCGGCTGCCTCCCGCCCGCGATCCATCAACTCCTCTCCGGCGGCAAAGTCATCAAACGTGTGCGCAGATGTATCTGGCGTGATAACGTAATCACTTCCAGAACGGTGTATCCCGGAAAGACTGCGCAGAGAAACATCATTCACTCGTAGTAAGGTCCGAAGGTAACCGGGTGGCGTCAACTGATCTGGCTTCCGTGGATCACGGCAAAAATCTGTGGATAGCTTTGTCGTCACATCCACGGCAAGCACAAAGCCCGCACCCTGACGACGCAAACAGTGCGATGGCACGTTCGCCAGAACTCCACCATCAACAAGTGCTTCGTTCCCTCGCAATATCGGCTTGCCGAAAATTGGATGATTAATACTCTCCATAACACATGACACAACGTCACCAGACCGTCGAATCCTCTCTTGGCCGGTAACCAGATCGACTGTGACAAGTGACGTCGGGAGAAACAGTTCATCAAACTGTACATTCTGCAGATGCTCACGGAATTTTGGCTCAATCCATCCCATGCGGAACTGTGACAGCAGAAACATTTCTCTACTTTTAGGCAGCTTCTTTAACCACCGAGGCGGTGTCATTTCTTTTAACAGCAACTGCAGCAAAACATCTGGTGACTTCCCCATTGCATACCCCGCCGACATAATGGCACCCGCGCTTGTACCGGCAACCGAATCGAAATAAATGCCTTCACGATTAAGCACCTCAATGACACCGAGATGAGCCATCCCTTTTGCACCACCACCACCGAGCGCAAGACCAAACTGAAGATCATCAACGCAATGCACACAGCGAACCACATCATGATCACGAAAGTGAAAGCCATCAGAGCGATGACTCCATTGCACCCGCATATCGCTTCCCGAAAGGGGCAGATCATGCGAAGCATGCCTTGGAAGACGAGTTGACTGCTCATGCGTCCAGACGACCTGTGAATGAACCGATAATTTATTCCGGTCATGGACAAATTGACTAAGCCGGCCCTCAACGAGCCCCTGATCCTGATTATCGAAAAGCCAAAGCAGGTGTTCGCATTGACTTAACAGCGACGGATCAGCAGTCGCTACATCACAATCAACAAGCACTCTCACCCCTTGCGTAACAGCATCTGTGATACGGTCACGAAGTGACTCGAGATTATTACCGTGAACAAGTTCCGCCAGCACATCGTGTTCCGACCATGACTGCACGCGATCTGTCACGACCTTTACTGTCGCACCCCGACGCTTAAACATCTCGACCATTTGAAGCGGCAGCGCAGCATGCTCTTTCCGGGTCCTCACAACAGCGAATACTGCGCGAATAACCTGCCGTCTGTTGCCAAGCAACTCACCCCGCAACCATCGCCCCAGAGTCTTGCTTAGATTCACTGCAAACTGTGGAACCTGTTCAACAGCCTCTGCAAAATGATCATGGTTCAGCACAAGAAGGTCAGTATCAACGACTGTCTTAATTGTGGCATTTCGTGGTGACCCGATCAGCATGGAAAGCTCACCAAAGTGTGCGCCACGGTCCAACACATTCAACAACGACTCTTCACCCGTATCATCTTCAAGAAGCACTCTCACACGACCACGAGTAATGACATACATTGTCCCACCTGGGTCGCCTTGCCGAAAGAGTTCCTCTCCTCCACGAACCTCCATGGGCTTTGCTTTGGAAAGAATCGTTTTAATGTCCTGATCACTGAGACCATCAAAGGCAGGTGAACTTTTGAGAAACTCATACTCACCCTGATTTCCGGCCGCCATAATAACTTTCCTTGTCGTATTTCGAGTGCACCTTTGGATCATTTTGTTGTGACCGCACAGCCTCAACAGGTCAATTGCAGTTGAGTAAAACCTGCTCTTCTACCTACTTTGACATTGACCCACTTTGTCTGAAAAGGGTACTCCCACAGAATGAAATACGCAAAATATGTTTCTCCGTAGAGAAGAAGGAACAGAGCATGGCCGCCTCCCAAAACACTCGCCGAAAACAAAAACGTTCCGCCCCTGCGGTGGTCCGATATAAACGATCGCTGGCAGCTCGCATCAAGTCGTTGGCAGAGAGCACATGGATTAAATTTACAACCGGTATTGTTCTTCTGACAAGCGGTTTAGATGAAGCAATGGAAACCCTGTTTTCAGACATTTCTGCACTCGAACTTGGTGCCCACCATGGGGTTATGGTACTCGGCTTCGTAAACATCCTCTCTTCGCTTCCGGATATGCTAGACGGTCTTGTCGACACATTTGTAGCCGACGACGATGAGACTGTCGAAGAGCCGGGTCCCGAGGCAATTCAACCGAGTCGCTCGGCACCACCGGTAGCAGAAGTAGCTGAACTAAAAAAAGCTGCCTAAGCACAAACGGTATTCACAAGACTCATCTCTCCAAAGCCTAGAAATTGTGACGTTCCTTTTTTGGTTAGGCTGCGGAACTTTGGCGGGCACCTCTCCGTTAAAGAGTACATCTTGGAGCATTTCCACATGTTCGATGCATTTCCACATGATGAATGACTGCAAGAGGACCTGTGACTGTTCGTAAGGATCAGCTCCACAACCAAGCTCAACAAAGAGTCACCCACGCGAAGGAAACTGCACAATGACACGTATCCGCATTGCCTCGATCACAGCATGTCTCTCCGCCCTTATTCTCACTGCAACAACCCATGCTGCACCCTCGGAGCCGAGGGACCCTGCTGCACGAAGAGCAGAGATGATGAAGAAATTTGATACCAATAAAAATGGAACCTTTGATCCAGAGGAAAAAGAAAAGCTCAAAGAAGAAATGCAGAATCGTCGTGGGGGTAGGAACCGGAAAGAGTGGACTCCTGAGCAGCGTGCCGAAATGCTTAAAAAATTTGATAAAGATGGCGATGGCACGCTCAGCGATACCGAAAAGGCAACGCTTCGGGCAGAAATGCAGAATCGTCGCGGGGATGCAGGAAGAAAACAATGGACACCTGAGCATCGCGCCGAAATGCTTAAAGAATTTGATAAAGATGGTGATGGTGAATTAAATGAAGATGAACGAAAGGCTGCTCGTGAGTCGATGCGAGCATCTCGCGGCGGCCGTGAGGTCTCACGAAAAAAAGAAGACTAATTTCGTCACTGAAACTACACTGCCTCTGAGTCCATTAAAAATATTGGCCGAGCAGGTATCTTGCCATTTCTTAGAACTCACCCACCTGCATCGCCGGTGGGTGAGTTTATTTGCAGTAGCCTCATTACTCCGATATATTTTGGAGATACTGGTTGACGTATGCAACATTTCTCTTGCCCGTACTCCAAAAGTACAACGACGTTAACACCAACTTCGTACTAGATACACCCGAAAGACACTCATGCGATTCGTTCTTCTGTTTCTTTTAACCGGAATAGCTCTCGGAAGTAGAGCTACGAGTGCCGCCGACCTCTTCGTATCCCCATTGGCCGCTCAGCCGAACCAAGGAAGCCAAGAACATCCATTCCGGAGTCTTAAGAAAGCATTGAACCTCGCCAGGCCAGGCGACACAATCTGGCTCCGCGAGGGCAGATATGAAGAGCCAATAAAACTTTTTGAAAAAAATCACTTGGTAATTTGTTCACACAACGATGAGAACGTTGTTCTTGATGGAACTGTAGCATTACCAACGGCTTGGCAACCTTGGCGGGATGGCATCTGGAAACAGACATTGAGTTTTAAGCCACATCAACTTTTTGTTGATGACAACTTGGTTCATGTCGCACGCTGGCCTGATGCAACATTTAAAGATGGCTCAATCTGGCGAATGATGGAAGGCATGCGTAGCGCAGACGGCGGCTGGAACAAACACAAAAACAAATGGGACGGAAAAACTCGTTTTGGCACACTCTACGACGATGGATTTTCTCGTCCGGAAACACCGGGGTTTCGTGAAGGAGATACCCGCTACCAGGTTGACCCCACAATCCGTTTCGACAGACAGTCAGTGCCGCTCGCAGGCACAGGGAAAGACTTTACCGGGTGTGTTGCAGTCCTCAACATCGGGCACTGGAGAACGTGGGCCCGCTCAATTACTCAACACGCGTCCGGACAAGATCATTTCTCCTACGACACTACAGGAATAGCCCCTGAACATATTCATCAGTTCTCTGGTTACTACATCCTAGGACTTGCTGCGCTCGATCGTCCGAATGAATGGTGGTTCGACGCAGATACGAAAACTATATATTACATGCCACCAGCCGGAATCGACCCAAACCTTCAAAGCCTTCGAGGCCGTACAAAGGACGTTGGAATCGATCTCCTTCGGTGTACAAAAATTTCGATTCGTGATCTTAAGTTCCATGCAGCGGGCTTCTTCTTGAACGATTGCAGTGATGTAACAGTCCGTGATTGCTGTTTTAACTTCCCGGCAACACATCGTTTTATGGATAACGAATTCCAATTCTTTCAATCGTGGAATCCACAGACTAACAGAAACGTCATGCCAAGCTTTTTTGGTGGTGAACGAAACGTTTTCAGCAACAACACTCTCCGGTGGTGCAATTCGCCAATCCATCTTGGCAGTGATGAAATGGTGGTTGAGAACTGTCTTTTCAGTGATATTGAATGGGACGTCAATTCAGACGGGGGCTCAGGTGCTGTGATGATTGGGAAGAACAGCACCTTCCGTCGGAACACCGTGACGCGTTGTGGGAATTCCGAGGGTGTTCGTGCCGTTGATGAAGGAGTGACCCTGGACTTTAACCACCTATCGAACATGAGCAATCTTCAGCACGATGGCTCGGCACTTAATGTGGGGACAACGAAGCACTACAAAACACTTGTATCACACAACTGGGCGCATGACTGTAATCGCCAGGGAATTCGATTTGATTACCACGGCTCTGGAATCTTTCGCCCGGATGGTGAGGTGTATGGCGACGGGGCTTATATGAACAATGTCACCTGGAACACGACAGACAATGAAATAAAAGGGGATCGTCAACTGATCCTGAACAATACGGTCCTACGAAACAACCATTACCCAGATGTATTCCAAGAAGAAGTCACGTTGTCAATTCAAGGCTTTATGGTGATGCATGAGATCTACAGTAACGCAAACAGCTTGATCCGAAATAATCTTGGAACACTACGCAGTCGTTCATTTCATTTGAGCACTGAACCGCAACCATGGTGGAAACGTTCTGATGGAAGCGTCATGCCAGTCGCCACAGTATTGCCCGGCACCGCTGACCACAACATGCGTGAAAAAGGAGCTTCGTGGAAATACCTACGTGACCCCGCAAACTATGATTTTCGACCGAGAGCAGACTCTCCACTTGTCGATGCAGGTGCTCTTGTAAACGAAGATGATCTACCAAGCCCTGTCACCAAATTTCCCGGGCAGCATTATGTTGGTGCTGCACCGGACATTGGTGCGTATGAGTGTCATGATTCGCGATACTGGATTCCGGGACGACTAGAATCCACGGCAACAATGCCAGTCCCGAAAAACAAAGGTGTCAATGTCCCGCTTGATTCAGACCTGATGTTCCTAGAAGCCTATCAGGCCATAGCCCATACAATTTACTTTGGAACAGACGCGAATGCCTTGCAGACAATTGCGTCACTCAAAGGCACTACAACAAATATCGTGCAGCCACCAAAACTGAATGCGAAAATGACCTATTACTGGAGAGTTGGAGCCGCAGATGAATCAGGCGTTGAAGTCCTATCACCCACCTGGACCTTTACAACTCACGAGTGATTCGACGACTTCAAGTAACTCCATGCGGTGCACTGACAACGCAAGCAGCAATCTCTTCTCAATGGATTGCTACAATAACCCCAAGAGATGTGAAACTTTATCATTCATGATAACTTCACTGCTCGTAAAAAACTGTTCTACAAGCTTGTTTGGCCAGCCTGAAAAGTTACCTCTACTTGCTGTTATCTGACTCTGCTCGTTTTTTCTCTGATTGTTTTGCTGACCTCTTGGCTGGCTTCTCTACTGGCTTCTCCATGAGTTCTCGTGCAGAATTCATTTTCGCAGGAGCTTTCTTTTCGGTGCTCGCCGTTGACCTTGCATCCTCTACTTTCCCTTGAGCGTCCCCATCGCTTTTAATACTGCTTCTCTTAGCCTCGCCCTTCTTTATCGCTGCCGGACCCGCCTCATCCACAGATTCTATTGTGGCCGGTGGCTTCTCAATGGCTTTCCCACCCGTCTTTTTCTTTGGTGGAACGGCAGCAATAACTGTATCCGGCCGTTCTGCCTTCGCTGTCTTCTTTCCCTTCACTCGAGCATTCGTGTTTGAGACAGACTCTCGCTTTGAACGTTGGCCACCTTCAAGAGAATCAAGCATTTCTTGCAGGCCAAGTAA
>CAJXFK010000077.1 GCA_913052575.1 uncultured Planctomycetaceae bacterium | reverse complement strand
AAGCAAGTGTTCAAAGTACTAGCTTTATCTCAGCTGCTAGTTTTCAAGAAACAACTAAGGTTTTAACTGAGGCTGCTCTTGCTGGACGTATTGATAATTTGGTTGGGCTTAAGGAAAATGTCATTTTGGGCCACCTGATCCCCGCAGGCACTGGATTCAATACCTTCCAGACTTCAGAAGTACGAGTTCGTCCAGAGGCACTCGAAGCCTTGAGAATAGATCGTGAGGATTTATTGTCTCGCGACTTCCCACTTCTTGAGGCGGCTGAGCCAACAGAAGAGGAATTAGCTGCTGGCGCTGAGGGCATTACACACCTTGGAAGCCCCACCATCGGTGGTCTTCCAGAGAGCTCCGGGAGCGGCGGCAGTCCAGCTGACGGCCTCTAGAAATAGCCATTTATTTTTCAAGCCATTTTCTAGTAGCGTGATTTTTCCGGAGGACGGACGAATGAGGTTTCGCTTTGGAAAAGAAACGAACCAAAGAACGTTTTAGTGTGTCGTCCACAAGAATGCTCGAAAAAAAAATTCCTCAAATCAGAGTGACTGGTGATAGTACTCAGAGTACTTTTCGTGGTAGGCATAACCGACTTTGTCTCAAAGGAAGTTATCCTGCTGCCGATGTAGCAAAGACTACGTTGGAGGTCTACCTCAACGGGCTTTGGAAAATATGTGAGGAAGCGAGCACCGCAGCCGATCCTGAATTAGTCCGCCACCTGCGGGTGACCGCGAGACGATCATCTGTCGCGTTGTCAATCTTTTCACCCCTGTTGTCTAAAAAACTTGTTATTTCCTTTAAACAAAGCCTTCGTGAATTACGACGAACGGCTGGAGCTACACGAGACTATGACGTCTTGTGCGAGAGATTACAACTACATCTTCCTCCGGAAAGTAGTTCTAGTGGCATTCAAAGATCATCCATAGAACAACTTTTACAGTTAGTCGCTATTAAACAGATTGCAAACAGACAATCGATTTCTGCAATACGATCACAACTCATGCTATGGGGATGGCACTCTCGAGTAGATGATCTTATAAACTCCACACAACGGAATAAAAAAAACTACGATGATTTCATACAAAGTCGGCTCAAGAAATCATGTGAACAATTTCCAGTTACTGCGAAAGCATCCCCCAAAAAAACTAAACCACTTCACAAGCTCAGAATCGCTGGGAAAAACCTTCGTTACACTCTCGAACTTATCCCCAAAAAAAATCTGAGCAAACCGCTCAAAAGGTGCCAGAAAACTCTTCACACTATGCAGAATGAACTCGGTGATTTCACTGACCATACAGCTGCTGCCAAAATTTTAAAACAATTTTCAAAAGAACCAATGGCTGACGACATGTTATATGTAATCAACAAAATGCAACGAGAAGAGAATACACTGGCAAAAATTTCACAGCACCGTTTTTCTTATTGGTGGTCTAAGAATCGCTGGCAATTGATTCACAAAGGATTAAACAAGGTTTCTAAAAATGACTAAACAAACTCCCCTGAATTCTGAGCAGAGACCCTCAGGGAAAAAACTTGGGTCAAGGATTCTTCACTCAACGGGCGCTCAAATCACCATAGGTATTAGTGCAGCAATGCTACTGTGGTTTTGTTGCCAAATCGCCCTGCCAAAAAAAAATAACTCGCAACCAAAACAGAGTGCTCTTCCTGTTGTAGACGAGATATCAAAAATACGAACTTCTACAGTTGCTTTTAAGAAAACAAAAGTTGCAAGTAACGCAGCCCCAGGAACATCTCCTGACGAAATGGTTTGGATTCCTGGGGGAACATTTTCAATAGGATGTCTCGATCCTCGTGGAATACCACACGGCGGTGACAAACCAATGACAGATGCTCGTCCGATTCATTCAGTTAGTGTCGATGGCTTTTGGATCGATACCACGGAAGTCACAAACCAACAATTTAGTAAGTTCGTTGAGGCGACGAAGTATGTAACCGTTGCGGAAATCCCACCTCGTCCCGAAGACTTTCCGGGCGCACCAGCAGAAAACCTTGTCGCTGGTTCAATCGTTTTCACACCACCAGACCGACCTGTTCCTTTGTCGAATCATCTTCAGTGGTGGGCATATGTTCCCGGAGCAAATTGGCGTCACCCACTTGGTCCAGAATCGACGATAGACGAAAAAATGGATTATCCAGTCGTTCAAATAGCTTTCGAAGATGCTGTCGCTTACGCTAAATGGGCAGGAAAGCGACTACCAACTGAAGCTGAGTGGGAATTCGCTTCGCGAGGGGGCCTCACAGGAAATGTGTATCCGTGGGGTGATGAATTTTGTCCAAATGGGAAGTGGATGGCAAATACATGGCAGGGTCAATTTCCAAGTCAGAATACTGCCGAGGATGGCTTTTCCGGTATCGCTCCAGTTCGACAATACCCTCCGAACGCGTATGGATTATTTGACGTATCTGGTAATGTCTGGGAGTGGTGCGCGGATTGGTATCGACCAGATACCTATCAAAAGCAGAAAAATGATGAGTTACCTTCAGTAAACCCATCCGGACCAGATACGAGTTTTGATCCTCAAGAGCCAGGAATCTTAAAGCGTATCCAGCGAGGTGGGTCTTTTCTTTGCACCGAACAGTACTGCTCACGTTATATCCTTGGAACCCGCGGAAAAGGTGAGGTATCAAGCGGATGTAATCACGTAGGGTTTCGCTGTGTTCAGAACACCCGTTAAATGTTGTTTCAAACGTCGACAACCCATCTATTGTCATCAATGACGTTTTTGTATTAATTCCTTAAGCTTTGATAAAGGCATGGTGTTAACCACATCTCTTGCTTCCAAACCTGCTCTTCGCGCCTGAAGTATTCCACATCGCATCACATCAAGCCCGATAGTTGAGTGAGCATCTGTTGATATAGCGAATTTAACTTCTGCCTCTTTTGCAGCGGCAGCACAACGGTCATCCAGATCAAGTCGCCACGGATTAGCATTGATCTCGAGACAGGTTCCATGTTCTGCCGCCGCATTTATAATACATTGTAAATCCACCTTATATGCCGGGCGTCGATTTATAAGACGGCCCGTTGGATGCCCAATACAACTCACATACGGATTACAGACAGCATCTAATAGACGTCCCGTAATCTGTTCCTGGGACTGCTGCTGACCATAATGCAAACTTGCAACAACCCAATCAGCATGAGAAAGTACCTCGTCAGATAAATCGAGCCCCCCTTTTTCCAGAATATCAACCTCGATTCCTTTTAAAACAACCAAGGGACTACCTCCATCTGAGGCTAATGATTGATTTAATTGATCAATTGCCTCCCACTGTTCATAAAGCCTTGTATCATCAAGACCACGCGCCATAGTCACTCGTTTACTATGATCGGTAATAGCGATATATCTCAATCCACGAGCAATAGAGGCCGTTGCCATCTCAAGGAGTGTCGCCTCGCCATCTGTGGCAGTAGTGTGCATGTGTAAATCGCCACAGATATCATCGATCGTAATCAGTTTCGGAAGTTGATGATTCTCTGCAAATTCAAATTCACGATGATTTTCACGAAGTTCCGGTGGGATCCACTCAAGACCTACAGCTTTGTAAAGTTCTTTTTCACTCTGACCTGCAACTATCTTTCCACCAGATTGATCGAGTTGGCTCACACCATATTCATTAATCGAAAGGCCGAGTTTTTTAGCCCGGCTTCGGAGTCGAACATTATGCTCTTTTGATCCTGTAAAATATTGCCAGGCAGCACCAAAAGATTCTTTTGCAACGACACGCATATCGATCTGTATCCCACGTGGGCCACGAATGCTTGTCTTGGTATCCCCTTGAACAATTACCTGGTCTGTGTGCTCCCAAGCCACAAGGTGACTCATTACCTCACTTGGCTGATGACTTTCGACAAGGATATCAATGTCACCGACAGTCTCTTTACCACGTCGCCAACTGCCTGCAGCCTCGACTTGTTGAACTGCCTTGCACTCTTTCATCCACTTAACTACGAGTTGGACAATTTGATCTGCTTCATTCCAAAGGAGTCTTGAGTTCTCTGGATTTTTTGCAAATGCTATATTCGATAGAATAGTTGACTCAGTTTTCTTGCCAAAACCTTTGAGAAGACTCACTCTGCCGTCTTGGCAAGCTTTTTCTAAATCATCCAACGACTCTAACTCAATCTCGGCCATCAGAAGTTTTACTTTCTTGGGACCAAGTCCTGGTACTCGCATAAGGTCGAAAACAACCTGCGGAACCTCCTCTTCCAACTGCTTAAGCATTGGCAATTGGCCGCTATCTAACAGCGTTTCTAATTTCTTAGCAAGATCTTTACCGATCCCATCAAGATCCAGAAAAGATCGGTCTGGATCATCCCGTATTGTTGCAAGTGGCTCAACGATCCCCTGTACTAATCGAGAAGCATTTCTATACGCACGGACGCGAAATACATTGCTTCCCTGATATTCCAAAAGATCGGCCACGTGGTCAAAAATCAGCGCAATCTCGGCATTTGTCACGGTAGAAACTACTGAGCGGTTGTGGGAAGTGCTGCAGTCGGATACGTCGACTGCCATCCCTGAGCATACGTTCCCGAGGGTACTTTCGTGAATGCAGGTTGCCAAGAATTTTGCCTATCCGATCCGTGTGGTTGATTTGTGATACTTTGGCTGGCAGGTTTCCAAGACGTTGTATGACCAGTCGGCTCTAAAAGCTTTGGAAATGCCCGAGTCGTTGTCGTTGGACCATTACCTGGGAGAACTGGCATATCGCTATTACCCCGCAGTGGGGTGCCGTAAGAACTTCGACTATTACTCGTTGAGCTGCTTGTTGCAGGTGGTATCGGCCGTAATGATGGTGAAGGGACTATTGCCCTTGGATTTCCAGCCTGCTGCTGATTCGGCTGTCCATAATTCGTGTCTTGCGAGGAATTCGGGGCAGTAAAAATTCCTGAGCTGGAATTCAAAGACTGTTGACCAGAAGTATCTCGTGTTAATTCGGGTATCGGCTTAAGTGATGGCGCTGGTGTCAATGCAGGAGCATTCATCGGCTGAAGCGGGACCGGATTTTGTTGGGTCGGTGCATAGTTTCCACTTTGAGGGACAATTTGTTGCTGATACGTACTACTAGGAGCCGATGGTGGCAAAACTGGTTGTTGAGTTGGGACCGATGGTGACGCCGCCGTTCCCGCGGCGCCCCAAGCCTGAGGAGTTGTTTGTGACGGTGTGGCAAAAGGGCTTGTTGCAACACCAGCAGGTCCTGGAATGCTACCTGCAACACCAGGAGCACCAGCGCCGGGCTGAACTTGGACATACTTCGTTGTATAGACAGCCCGATATTGAGTAACCGGGACACTCACTTGCTTTTGGACGTAGTTTGTGACCTGCTCCATGCATTCAATGGCACAGCCTGTGCACGGATCAATCTCACATGAAGGTCGATAGCATGTGACGGGTACGCATTGATATTTCGTCTGATACGTGGTCTCCGGAACATAACTTACCTGTTGAACAGGCACCATTACAGGTTGGGGGGGTGGTGCTACAACAGCAGGTGCCATAACAGCGGGTGCCATAATAGGTGTCACCGGTGGTGGTGCCGGGACAGGTGCAACGGCATATGCTGGCACAGCTGTTTTAAAACAGCCACAACCTGAAAAAAGACCCGATAGACAACACTGTGCCCGAACGGCAGATTGGTTGCTAATCGCAATTCCGATGAAAATAAATACTGTTGTTAAAATACGCGGCGAACGCATCACACTCTCCTTTTGTCAGGTGTGCCAGGCTGGGCAAATAACCCACTGTTCCTGCCATCACTCTTAACCTAGGTTGCGTTAGTGACCCGCTACTCCATAAAAACATTGGTTTCTTTCGAGAATTTTCTTCTCGACCACCGTACATTCGACATCACCGTTTTGATCGTTACAAAAAGACAACTTTACCTGTATTCCACCCCTGCCATAGAAAATTTATTGCCTATTTTTAATTTGGCGTAATGTCCTGGAATGAACTTCATAATGATCATAAAGTTCAAAAAAAGACTCTCTCAAGTTACCTGCGTTCCGCTTAAAAATATCTTGGAGCATGACCTTACTGAAGTTAATCGTCTCCATTGGAGAACATTTTACCATTAACCCTCGGACCAGTTCATGAAACGTTCTAAAACTTGTTTCAGTATTTACTAATACCGGCCACATGCACCACCAAGGCCTCTTATGTACGGTCACAACAACACGAACACGCCGGAAATCCGCAACCAAACAGAAGAACCATCCAAAAAACCTAAGCATCTCTAAGCTATCAATACACACAAAGTCATGCTTTGGACTCGATTCGACAAGCAATCTGACGGCACGGACTACGTCAACCCACGAATAACACCGGAAATAGTAAACCTCGTATCCTTGTGCTCGTGCTGCAGAACAACAATGGCTCAAAAGTGTCGATTTCCCACTGCCGTGTGGTCCAGAAATAAGTGCTCGATCATCTAATTCTTCTAGACTTTTAAGCAGACCACTTGGAGATGTACTTGTTGAGTGCCAAGATATAACACCCGGTCGAGTAAAACGTGTTGAAAACGGATTTTGAAATACTACCGGACTCATCTAGTACTCTACTTTTCCAGAAAGCTGTGCTAACGGTACATTTCCTAGAAAAAAAACGTGCTCTGAAACAAAGTCCCTACCGCTCCGAAAAAAAACACGCACACGAACACACCAACGAATTTTGACAATAATTCCTTCATAAGATAACGGGCTATGAGGAAGATCTACGGCGAGGGCCCCCGTCAGATGTTCTGTGCTTACGGATTTCGGCAATACTTTTGTGCCTTCTTTACGCTTATCGAGTTGTACTCGTTCAAAGAAGACCACACCAAAATCTTCCTCACCTTTTCCCTCGGTATACCAAACAACTGATCGTTCTATGGCCGCAACGGCATGCGGCTCTACGCCGTCTACAACATAGTGAATCCGAAGTTGATCCGCTCCACTGTATTGAATGTTTTCATGATTAAATACAACATTGATTCTTGGATTTTGCTGAAGTTGATAAGAATCGAGCATACTTTGATCCATTCGTCTTGACTCTGTCATCGATATTATTTCTCTCGGATCTGAGCACCTATCACTTTTTCTTTCCAGTGCTTTTCATGCCATCTGCTGGAAATACTACGACTGGAAAAACTCTAACGAGTGCTGGCCAACGCTTTGGCACTCCACGTAACACAAGCCGCCAACTCACTGCATTATGAGTCGAATGAAATGAGTGCATTGCTTCGCTTGGTAATTGTAATTGTACCTCGGCTTCAAACGGCGTGCCCGGCAGTGGTTCAACATCCTTCCAGCAACGAATTAAAAACTGCCATACAATCTGCCTTTCTGTCCGAACATCGGTGCCCTGACGAAATGTTGCCTGTTCCTCGAGTTCAAGGAAAAGTTCTAACTTTTGAAATGAAGCTGAGCCAGCCTGTGAGAGAAGAACTTGATAATTATTTCCAGGACAAAGAGGGTGGTCTGAAATCTCGACATGGGTTGGGCCTACAGCAGTAACAAAAAAAAGCTGCCGACAAAAAAGACCTATCGAGGCCACTCCCACGATAGCAAACGGTGCGAGTAGCCCTAAAAGCCACCAGTCTGCTCGACCTCCAGCTACATTGAACCCAACATTTACAGCTAATAATACGACAACAACATTCCATAGCCCAGAGAAGAGCCCGGCTCCGATGAGAGACCAGAGTTCGGGACTCTCTGTCGGCAATCGAAACCGTAACATCATGCCGGGAGAATTTACAAGATTATCGCACGCCGGTATTGTTGGGAAACCAACCGATTCTGGCAATGGACTGGCTAACGTTTCCAAAAGCCGACCAAATTGTGCAGCCTGACGCTCTTCGGAGCGTCCCCAGACTTTTAAAAAATGTATTAAACCGGTTGCGCCGAAAGTAACTAGTGCACCTGGGAGTAAAAGTGTCAGCAGCCAGAGCCACCAGCTATATCCTCGTTTGAGTACTACTGTTTCAATGTCATTCGGGTCATACCAGCAGCGCACATCATCACCAAGCTTTAAATCATCTAATCGATGAACTGCAACATCTCTTATTTCATGAGTCTCCGAGGAATGAACTGTGTCCCAGGACTCTACCTCCACTCCATCGACGTCATATTGCACCAACAGTGCAGGTCGCCACGCATACTTTGTACCTCCGAATACATCCCGAAGTGTGTGTCTCGCTAATCCCTTTCCGATAAGCCGACCATTCACCCCTACAAACTGGTTATTGATTCTCCATTCCGGTACAGCAATACCAGCGAGCATCAATACTCCGATTATGAGCCCGGCTACTAACAAGACTGCGTGGTAAATACCCTCTCCCAGTGAACCCCACACAGGTAAGCCAGTTCGTCGATTCCCACGCTTCTTGTTAAAGAATGTCGGCAGCCTCACGAATAGTTCTCCGGGCGGCTTAAGAGTTGAATCAAATGTACAAAAAATCTCTGTACGATTTGGGCACGAAGGAGCATTATAGCAATCCTCCATACGGATAAGGTGCCAGACCGGGCTTCATGAACCGCCCCAACATTCTGCTAAGAAATAACTTTCAGGGCGCGCTTGAGACTGTACCATTTCGAGTTACAACGATATCATCACCGGACTGTTGCTTTCGAAAAAAACCAATTTTCTCAAGAGATTTATAGACTTCTTCAAGAGTCTTTTCACCAAAATTAGAAATACTCAGCAAATCTGCTCGAGTACAGTTCAAAAGATCATGAACTGTAAAAATGCCTTTTTCTTCGAGGCAATTTGTCGTTCGAACAGATAAACCAATTTCCGCAGTGCTCATCTCCAATTTTTCAGAGAGTTCATCTGATTGCGTCAAACTTTTATATGGAATGCGAGGCATGGGGTCCCTCCCGTGCAAAAAATTTTGTCATGACTCAGGCCTGACGAAGTTAATACCTGAAAGTCTGTTTTATAAGTCTGTGCGTTATCCTACATGCTAACGCACCGCAATGTTGTAAAAAGTTTATATCTTTTCAACAACTAGACGGTCTACTGAATATAATCAAATTAAAAGCATTTCGACTACTACCTTTTGCGTAGTCAGGTTTATGAATTCATGACAGCAGGCTTGAAACTCCTGCCAAAGCCTTTTTTACACGGGTAGTGATACCAGGCATGCAGCAAATTTCACTTGATTCTCTTAATCCAAGCCAGCGTGAAGCTGCCACGCATGTGGAAGGGCCGCTTCTTGTACTAGCAGGACCCGGCAGTGGGAAAACACGGGTTGTTACCCACCGGGTGGCCCATCTTATTACACAAGGTGTTCCGGCACATCAGATTGTTGCTTTAACTTTTACGAATAAAGCCGCTGATGAAATGAGAAAAAGAGTCACCGACTTAGTTGGTCCACAACCAATTGAAATGGGGACGTTTCATCGTTTTTCTGCACGTCTACTCAGAGCACACGCTCGCCTCTGTGGTCTTACGAGTGACTATTCCATTCTAGATACCGATGATTCACAAGCAGTACTTCGACGGGCGGCAAAAAAACTTGGACTGTCGCTAAAACACACCCCGCTAGGAAAATTAGCTTCTACAATCAGCCGAGCAAAGAATGACCTTGTTACGCCAGATCAATTCGAGCCTCGCTGGGGTCGCCCAGCTGACGACATTGTCGTCAAGTTATGGCCGGTCTATCAAGAAATGCTTCTTGATTCAAATTCCGTCGACTTCGATGATTTACTTGTGCACTCCGCAAGACTACTACTTGACAACCCAGACCTGCGACGCCAACTCGATGCCCGTCATCGCTGGATTCTCGTCGATGAATATCAAGACACAAATGCTGTCCAATACTGTCTCCTTCGAGGTCTTTCACTCGATCATCAACACCTAGCCGTAACTGGTGATCCAGATCAAGCAATCTATGGGTGGCGTGGCGCGAGTATTCGAAACATTCTTGAATTTGAACGAGACTATACTGATGCCCGTGTTGTAACCCTCGAGCAGAACTATCGTAGTAGCGCTAATATCCTTGCCACTGCTGATCGTGTAATTGCAAATAACAGTCGTCGAAAACAAAAACTGCTCAAAACTGATGCTACAGCAGGAAATCCTCTTCAGATTTTCCTCGATAGTACCAGCCACGAAGAAGCTGAACGCATCGCAACTGAAATAGCTGATGCTATCCGTACTGGCAAACGCGAACCAAAAGACTTCTGTATCCTTTTTCGAACAAATGCACTTTCGCGTTCAATAGAAGTAGCATTACGCAATCATCAAATTCCGTACCAACTCGTTCGAGGACTTGAATTTTTTAAACGACGAGAAGTTCGTGACATTGTTGCATGGCTTAGGCTTTTGAAAAACCCACGTGATAATGAAGCTTTTCTCCGTATTGTAAATGTGCCACCACGAGGGATCGGAAAACAATCTCTTGATCGGCTTGCCGCATGGGCGGAACAACAAGATATTCCCCACCTCGATGCTACTCGCCATGCTGCGAAGGTGCCTGCACTCACTCGCCGTGCTGTACGATCTTACGAAAAATTCGGGCTTCTTTTTCGAGCCATACAGGCGGTGCAACAACAAGCAAATGGCGCCGTTGCCCCGCTTGTTGAAGCCATTCTGGAAAAAACTGGCTATCGAGATCTACTCAGTGCTGAAAAAGACGAAGAAGGAGATGAGCGTCTCGCTAATGTTGAAGAACTTGTCACTGCGGCCAGGCAAGTCGATGAATCATTTAAACCAGTATTACCCGATGATGATCCACTTAGTCAATTTCTTGAACAGACCGCACTTGTGGCAGATACAGACATCTGGGACCCGGCTGGAAACCAAGTTGCGCTCATGACCTTTCACGCATGTAAAGGATTGGAGTTTCCAGTAGTTTACATGATTGCTCTGGAGGATGGGATTCTTCCCCACGAAAGAAGCCTCAACGATAACGATCAGCTTGAAGAGGAACGAAGGCTAGTCTTTGTTGGAATTACTCGTGGTCAACAAGAAGTTCACGCAAGTGCATCAAGAATCCGAGACTATCGTGGCAATAGAAGAATTTCAGCACCAAGTGTTTTCCTCACTGAGATGATGGGAGAAGAAGCTTATCTATGTGGACCAGAGGCACCCTCAATGAGAGATGCATCGGATGACGACCACAACCAAGATGAGAACTACGTTTCACATGATACGTTTGCGAGTTATTTTTCTTCTGCTGAGACGCATGCCTCAGACGATCAATTCAATGAATCTTCTGACTCTAAGCAAATGGACGAACAAGTACGGCCAGACGGTCTAGTTCTAGAAATAGACTCCGATTTTATTCAGGAAGAAGATCAGAAAAAGAGTCGATCGAAACCATTAAAAAAACAAAATGTAACCTTAAAATCGATTCAATCTCCTGCGATAAGTACAGCAAACAAACTTGACCAGAAAAAAGAAAAAGATATTTCTTTTAATGTTGGAGATACGGTAGTCCATGAGGAGTATGGTGAGGGTATCGTTGAAAAAGTTGGTGGCGTGGGACCACGAGCAATCGGTGTCGTACAGTTTCAGGCTTCGAATCGCACAAGAAGTTTTATTCTCATTCACGGTGCTCTGAAAAAGGTATAGCTAGGGCCAGAATTAAATTCTTAGTTATTAAAAGAGATGGTGCGTATTGCTTTAAGAATGATCATATGGCATTGCTCCTACCACGAGTTTGTCCCCAAACCACTGACTAACCGATAACAGCATTTCGATCCGCCTCGACATTAGCTTGCAGATACGGTACCACCGTTGATTAACAAGCGTTCCAACGTGAGATGATTTTACTTAATCTAATAGTCCTCCACCTTAACCCATTATTCTTTATCTGATGTCGACGACCGTACAACATAATTCATCGCCGACCCCTCAAACGACTGAGTCCATCAATCAAATAAAGAAAAAAGATCGTCGAAATTCCTGGATTACATTCACACTTCGGATATTTGCGACCGTTGCCTTGATGGTCTTTGTCCTCCAACAAGTCGAATGGGAATCACTCGTTCGGCGATTAAAGTCTCTTGAATGGCAGTGGTACGCTGCTGCACAAGCTGTCGCTATCGTAATCCAAGTAGTTGCCGGTATCCGCTGGTCATCGCTTGCCCGTCCTATTGGCTTTGTTCACTCAACCAGTTTTTTTATATGGCGTTTTTTTGAAGGAGTCTTCTTCAATCTCTGCCTGCCATCTTCGATAGGTGGTGATGTCGTCAAAGCATATCGACTCTCAAGTACGAACCGTGGTCGCCTACTCGCAGGCTGCACCATACTCGCCGACCGTCTTGCTGGCGTCTCTGCGCTCGGCGTATTAGCTGGCTCGGCGATCTTATCAATTAAGCTAAACCTCTCACCAGCTTCTACAATTGCTGTGGGCACAGTTCTATTTGCTAGTGTGCTTCTTGGATTTAGATTAACTATTGGAAACCTTGATCGCTTTCTCGACCTTCTTCCAGCAACTCATAAAATTCGTCAATTCCTATCACAACTTCTTCCATACCAAATCCGTCCAAGCCTTATGGGAAGAGCGGTGGCCTGGAGTCTGATCGTCCAAGTTGGTGCATCAGTTTCGGTCGCGTTAATGGCCCGCGGCATTGGTGTCAATCTTGGGCTGGGCATTTGGTTTTCTGTTGTTCCACTCATTGCGTTAGCAATTGTTCTTCCAATAAGCATAAATGGTGTAGGAATTCGTGAGGGCGGAATGGCACTCTTGCTTAGCCGTTGGGGCGTTGCCGGAGAACAAGCTGTTGCAATTGGACTTCTTTGGTTTTTGACAACAATCGGGACAGGACTCATCGGAGGAGTTCTCTTTCTGCTCGACAAGCAGACTTCCGGGAGCACACCGACGCAAAAAGCCTTAAGAACGTAGCCAATATTCGGCGCGAAATAGAGCTGCTATTGTCTTTGCGTCCTCAATCATTCCGTTGTGACACATTTCAATAGCTTCACTCAAGTGTACAACACGTGGTTCGATGTACTCACTTGGCTCAAGTGCTTGGCAACCACTTTGTAAACCTTTTGCCACGAAAAGATGCATCCTCTCATGAAGAATACCTGGTGACATCCAAAGTTCACCAAGGCTTTCTAAAAGATCACACTTATAGCCTGTTTCCTCTCGAAGTTCCCTAGCTGCAGCAGCCTGCAATGACTCAGTGCGGTCAAGTGTCCCCGCCGGGATTTCAATGAGCTTCCGACCAACCGCTGGCCGAAAGACCTTTATCAGACAAATTTTCTCATTATCAACAAATGGAACGATACCAACACTACCAGGATGCTCAATAATATCTTTCGGTCGTGAAATGCCATCATGACATTGTTCCACCAACCTCACGACCCGAAACCGCTGTGACTCAAAAAGCTGATCACCCGAAATTGTTTGCATTTTATTGTTCATATAAATCTTATGTTGCTATGGAATCAAGAAGGGCTGAAGGCACTATGGTCGCCCTTCTGCCAGCTACAGTCAGGCCTCTTTTATCTTGTAGTGCTTTAAGTGGCATGATAGCCATAACGAGTGCCTTATCGTCTTCGCTAAAGTAGCCGACTGAGGTCACGTGTGACACGTCATCGCCTCCGCTTGCCACGCTATCACCTACCACCAATTCTCTACCTTGTTCCACATCAAAAACCACAAGTCGCCGATTCACATGCCCCAGTGCATCTAATCGAGCAACTGTTTCCTGACCAAGATAGCATCCTTTTGTAAAGCTGATTGCCCGATCATTTAAACCGACTTCCTGAGGAATTGTTTTCTTTGGGATATCACTTGCCAATGGCCACCCTTGCTGGAGTCTTGCATACGTAATGATTTCATCGGTAGCATTACTTATCTCATTGGCTCCTAAAAATTCTTCAAGAACACTTTTTTTCTGTTCTGGCACTATTAGTAAAAAACTCCGTGAAGATATCCAGTCAACTATCGTTAGTGTTGCATTTGTTGTTCTTGTTGAAAAAAAATTACTACCACCTTTTTCTGGAAATTGTTGATACGCATCGATTGTCGTTGTTATTTCAAAATATCTTTCCAGCAAAAATTCGGCTTGAGAACCGGATATCAGCATTGAGTGAAGGTTCTCCTGTGTCTGATGAATCGTGAGTTCTTCTTTTATGTGATACCGGTTTAGATGGCTGGCTATATCTTGACCTCGACCCCGTGCAACCAAAACTCCGACTCGGTCAAC
>CAJXFK010000076.1 GCA_913052575.1 uncultured Planctomycetaceae bacterium | reverse complement strand
TGCCAAACGTTCCTCCAACTGCCTGAATGACAATGCCTGGATACTGTGCCTCGAAACTTGCTGAAACCCCACCAAGAAAAAGACCCTCGGCAAGCGCGTAGACCGGCGCAAGCATTGGTGCCCATGTCTGCCTAAAACAGATTATGATCGCTGTAATAAAACCAACAATCAAACCACCGAAAACCCATGGCATTGCTGCACCAGAACTTGCTTCAGCAGTAACGGCATTGAAAGTCCGTGACCAGGTAAAACACGCTGAACAGAATGCCAGTGCAAGCAGGAACATTGTTCGGTTTGCTGTTCCAGCCACCGTCATCGTCGTCGCAGGACTGCTCTCAGCAGCGAGGTCGCGTGGCTGCAGACCAAAGTTTTCAAATGTGCGAGAGTTCAGAACAGGGTTTCCTGTACGCATGAGATGGGGAACCTTTCTATCTACACAAGCTGTCGTGGTTGGTTTCGCTACAAAGCCATCAGAAATCTTGCCCCGAGCATACCGAACAAATTGCGACATGTCGTTATCAATATCGAGTGGTCTCACTTGGCGATTCCATATCTCGCTCAGATTCCATATCTCGCTCTAAGGACAGACTCCTTCTCGGTCGGTGAAAACAATGCCACTGGCACAGGCTATCCGCAAAAGATCTCTTAATGAGTGGTATTTTTAAGAAGCTATGGTTGAGTAGAGATCACACTTTCGAAATAGCCAGAATTGAAATGTACGAAGAAACCCTATGAGACACTCATTGGTCGGTACACTTGTCATAATGAGCCGCGCTCCTTAACTGCATTTCACATCCATAACTGGAACTCATAATAGATCGCCCGTCGATAGACCGCACGTTCGATTCACACATACCGAAGGACACCTGATGCCAACATATGTCTACGAAGTTGTCGAAAAAAATGGTGTGGGTGGAGAGCGTTTTGAAGTCATCCAACCAATGAGTGCTGAGCCACTTACAAAGCACCCAATCGACGGCAAGCCAGTGCGACGAGTGATCACTGGATTTATGATCGCTGGAAAATGGTCTGACATGGGTGCACAGGAAAAACTATCAGATAAGAATCTCGATCGGATTGGATTTACAAAATATGTTCGCTCTGGTGACGGGCACTACGAAAAGACAGCCGGAAAGGGACCGAAGCAAATATCTGGCAATGACTAGGACACACACCTGCACCAGATTGCAGTCAGGGCAACTGAGATCAGACGTTATAAAATCGCAGCCTGCTCGACAGACACTGCCTTAGACCAGACCCTGAATAAACAACACTAGAACTCAACTCAATTCGAACACTGCTTCAATTTCAACTGCAACACCAGCGGGTAATGATGCAACACCAACAGCACTTCGTACTCCAACCCCGTTCTCATTGCCCCAGACTTCTGCATAAAGTTCACTACAGCCATTTACAACTGCAGGATGTTGCGTAAACGAACCCGTCGCTGCAACCATCCCGAATAGTTTAACGACCCGTTTAATGGCATCCAGACTGCCGAGAGCCTGCTCAAGCGTCACGAGGCTTGCGAGCCCCGCCCGCCGTGCTGCTGCTTTGCCATCCTCAATTTCTAAATCAAGTCCAAGACATCCGAGAATCAGACTCCCATCAGGGAGTACCGGCAGATGGCCAGATACATAGGCAAAATCACCGACCACCAGGCAAGGCTGATAGAGTCCAGCTGGCTTCGCAATGGCTGCTACTTCGTCAATGAGTGATTCAAAACGTTCCTGGGCACCCATGCTCTTTCTCTCCTTACGTTGCGGAATATGCCAATGTCTGCAAACAATAGATTTACTGAACCATCCACAGCTCACTTCAGTCTCATAGTCATTGAACCAGCTGGAGTTAGATACAGATAGACGCAGCAAACTCAGACTCTTTCATAGGTTAAACGATAACAGCAGTTAAAACAGCGTGGTATAGTGCAATCGTCATTCCCTCACAACATATTTCTTTTTCTGGATCAAGCCAACCATATGGACACAAAAGATTCCCACACATCACAGCATGTGCGACGCTCTCCGAGAGTGCCTCGCATCACTAAAATTCTTGGACTCACTCGATGGTTCAGTGTTGTTACCGTTTTCTCATCACTCATTGGTGCTCTTCTGATGTTTGTTATCGGTGCAGCCAATACCGTCGAAGCCGTTCTACGATATCTTTCGATCAATGATTTTTCCGCGACCCCGCTCAAACACTTTATGACACCAGACGCACCGGGTGCAGCACCACGTCCGGCCGCTAACCTGCTTCTTCTGGAATCACTCGACAATGGGCTCACGGGCCTGACGTTCCTCTACTTTGCGTACGGAATCTATGCCCTGTTTTTGACAAACTCGAGCACACTGGACGACGCACCCCGATGGCTTAAAGTTGAAAACATTGGCTCTCTTAAAAAAACCTTGCTTGAGGTCGTGGCAGTTCTTTTAGCCGTGATGTTTGTGCGAACCCTTGCGGAAAAAATGCTGATTGATGGGCAATCGCAGGGACCAGGTTGGGAGATGCTTATTATGCCAGCTGGCATCCTCGCAATCGCTATTAGCAGCCGGCTCATGTTCAATCCACAACCATTGACACGAGAAAACACACTGTAGGCGAATTTGAAAGTCCACCTCAGTAAAGCGAGGTGGACTTTCAAATTCGTGCCGGGGCCTGAGTACCACCCCCCAGAAGTCTCAAGAGAGTACGGGCCATTGCCCTCAGCACGATTAAGTACGTTGTCTGATAGAATGAAGTTCGGTTCGAGAGACCGTAAACTTCAATCTACGTCAGACTAATCAGTACCACCGTGCGTCTCTTGATGAGGCCCAGCCTCATTCGAGCGTTGAAATGAGTGCTGGAAAGATGGGACAACTCCCTCTAACCGCAGAGTATCAAGTGCTTTTTCCGCTGCCCTTTGCTCGGCTTCCTTTTTATTTCGGCCCCAGGCTGGCCCATACCGCCGCCGACCAATCTGCGCTCGTACCTGAAATTCTTTATTGTGATCAGGTCCAACTTCATCAATAACTTCGTAAGTTGGAGCTATTCCGTAAACTCCCTGAGCAAGTTGCTGAAGCAATGATTTATGATTCGACCCTTCTTCCCCAGAAACGACCTTTTCTATTTCTGGACCAATCCAGGTGTTCAGGAAAGTCCGAGCGGGATCAATGCCCCCGTCAAGAAAAATCGCTGCCACAAGCGACTCGAACATGTCTGAGAGGACTGAATTGGGAACTGGCCGATTCACCGCCATCCCTTTACCTACGACAAGAAAATCGATAAGCCCGAGTTCAATACTGATTCTGCTGCAGGTTTCTCTACTCACAACCGCTGATTTGATTCGTGTAAGGTCCCCCTCAAGAAGTTCTGGGAATTCTCTATAGAGACGATCACACACAACGAAGCCAAGAATAGAGTCCCCCAGAAATTCGAGCCTTTCATTTGATGCAAGGCGATGAGCAGCACCTGAAGCATGGGTCACCGCTGCCTCCAACAGGTGCCGATTCCGAAAAGAGTATCCAATTCGCTCCTCACAGACAGCAAGTCCATCTCCTGTGGTATTTGCGTCGGATATTGGCTTTTCATGCATTCCTTGTCTCCCTGGAAACTACACGGTAAAAGCCAGTCCCCTGTATTGTCAAATTCCACCATCGATTCCCGGTTCGCACCAGAATTTCAGACACCCATGAATTTTTATATTTTTTCGAACCTCTGCCGAACCACTGTCGTATAAGGATTTAGAGGTGTTCTGTCTGCATAGGACGATTCTGCATTTAGGGATCGTCCAGAATGGCTGTGTAGACCTATGATAGTACGGAGAACTTCGGTCACTGCCTTTCGGAGAGAAATGGCAGGTGACTTTCATAATCCAGACCAAGTCTGGGTATTAAAGGAGGAACACAACGTGAAACATTTAGAGAACGTAATAAACCCTAAGAGCTTCTACTACGGTAGCACCACCAGAGTTCTACCAGCATGTCTAGTTGTATCTCTTACCCTTGGATTGCTCGCGCCAACAGCAGTTCTCACTGCTGAACCAGCCACCGCCGACCCGGTTGCTGCAGCAAACGCCCTCTCACAGGCTTTTCGAAATGCAGCTATGAAAGCTACCCCGAGTGTTGTCGTCGTCCGAAGCGAAACAAAAGCCCGGAATGTGACTTCGAATGGTAGCGGTCGAGATCGAGGAGAAAACCCATTTCGAGGCACACCATTTGAGGACTTCTTTCGAGATGGTATGCCAGATGGATTTAATGTCCCGAACGGCCGAACACCATCAAGATCCGGTGTTGGTTCCGGAGTGATTGTTGACGCTGCTGGTATTGTCCTCACCAATAATCACGTCGTCGAAGGAGCAGACGAGGTTACTATTGAACTGTCTGATGGTCGTGAATTCAAAGCAGTTGATATCAAGACTGACCCTGATAGTGACCTTGCCGTGGTTCGACTTGGAGACGCCAAAGATTTACCGACGGCCGCTCTTGGAAATTCCGATGAGCTTGCAATTGGTGATTGGGTCATTGCGATTGGCAATCCATTCGAGCTCGAAACGACTGTGAGTGCAGGTATTATTTCAGCCAAGGGTCGTGAACTTGGACGTATACGAAGAGCCAAGTTTTTGCAGACTGATGCTGCTATCAATCCTGGTAATTCGGGAGGACCACTTGTGAATCTGGCCGGAGAGGTTGTCGGGATCAACACAGCTATTGCTTCCAACAGTGGTGCGTACCAGGGTATTGGTTTTGCAATTCCAATGAACCAGGCACGTTGGGTGAGCGAACAACTCATCAGTCGTGGCAGTGTTGAGCGCGGTTATCTCGGCGTTTC
Organism: uncultured Planctomycetaceae bacterium; assembly: GCA_913052575.1. Classification (GTDB taxonomy): domain Bacteria; phylum Planctomycetota; class Planctomycetia; order Pirellulales; family UBA1268; genus UBA1268. Next base: position 9,570 of record CAJXFK010000076.1, on the reverse strand, counting down.
AATTGCACAGCTATCCTCGGACATGGCCACCAAACTTGGTTCGCCTGGTCAAAAAGGTGTTCTTGTGACCGAAGTTATGCCAAACACTCCAGCTTCCGCGGCTGGAATGCAAGATCTTGATGTTGTGACATCTTTTGACGGAACACCTGTGGATAGCCCACGGAGTCTCCAAGAAGTCGTAGAACGATCTTCTATTGGAAAACCTCATGATGTTATCGTCCTCCGTGAAGGGAAAGAAGTAACTGTAAAAGTACAGGTAAAATCTCTACCCGAACAATTTGGAATGCAGCAACGAGGACGAGGAATTGCACCCGGCGGCGAGGAAACATTTTATTCCAAAAGTTTTGGGATAGAAGTACAAGACAAGAGCTCTGTTGCACAGGACTCTTATGAGGGCTTTGAAGGTGTGCTTGTCGACCGTGTTGACCCCGACGGCCTTGCCGCTGAGGGTGGGCTTGTACCAGGAGTATTGATCCGAAAGGTTGGGAAGACCCCGGTGTCCTCAATTGACGAGTTTGAGGCTGCGATCAACGGAGAAACACCGGAGGGCGGCATTGTCCTGCAGATACGCACTCCTCGCGGAAATGCCGTAATACTCTTGAAAAAAGAAGTCTGAGCCCAAAGGCTATAGAATAGAAAAATCTTTGAGGGTGGCCCTGGTCGGCAAGCCGGGGCCACCTGCGTTTATAAAGGAGAAAAGAGTATGGCCACGCTCGGTGTCAATATTGACCACGTTGCCACAATTCGTGAGGCACGAAAAACGATTGAGCCTGATCCTGTGTGGGCAGCAGCCGCAGCAGAACTCGGCGGCGCTGATGCAATTACGATCCACTTGCGGGAAGATCGAAGACACATTCAAGACCGAGATCTTGAGGTGCTCAGAAAAACTGTTCAAGTCAAGTTGAACCTCGAATTGGCAATGAACCCTCTTATGGTAGACATTGCTTGTCGTGTCGCTCCCGACCAAGTCACGCTCGTTCCTGAAAATCGAGAAGAGGTAACGACAGAGGGTGGACTTGATGTTGTTCGCTACAAAAAAGAATTACGTGCAACGGTGAGCAAGCTACACGACGCAGGGATTACTGTCTCGTTGTTTATTGATCCAGAGCCTGCGCAGATCGAGACTGCTGCATCACTCTTGGTACCGGCAGTTGAACTGCACACAGGCGCCTACGCCAATGCAGCAAAAGATTCTCATCACGAACTCCAAGTCCTTGCAGAGGCAGCAACATTTGTCCACCAGGCAGGCCTCATTCTGAATGCAGGGCACGGCCTTACGTACCGGAACGTCACCCCTATTGCAGAAATTCAAGGGATGGAGGAACTGAATATTGGTCACTCAATCGTCGCACGAGCGGTATTTGTTGGCATGGCAGAAGCCGTTCGTGAAATGAAAGACCTCATTCCACGATAGTCATGCTGGCATCGCGGAAGTCGTCTGCTTCGAAGCCGATCATGAGTCACCCGGTGTTATCGTAGCCGTATACGAGTTGCTTCAGGACGGTTACACCGAATGTAGTGGCTCAGCAATCGGCTTCTTGCTTCGGCAAAAAATTGAATCAATAGTTGGGCTGTGCCGGTTTCCTCCGTTTCACCCTGAGCTATTTTTTACCATGCGTACACTCATCATCCTCACCCTCTTGTCTGTAGGGAGCAGTAGCGTTCCTGCAATTGCTCAAACTGGTTTTGATCCACGAATCGTTGTGTTCGGAGACGAACGGGAAAAGATCGAAAACACTCCTATTGAGCAGCGACCGAATCGACCACTACATTTTTACGGCAATACCGTACGGCGAAGGCGTTACCGAACGGTTTCACAGCCGAGCCGCACGCGTTCAAATCGAGCAACCAGTCAATCTGGATCAAGTCGAACAACTCGCGCTAGCGAGTGAATGCGAAACTCAACTCCGCTTTCAACTTCAATACATTGATAGCGACTCCGCAGACGGTTGCCGAGCACAAATCGGCGACCGTTTTGCATTTGAAACCACTGACCGACGACGAGCTGTTCGACGTACAGAAATTGATCATTACTTGAATCAAAGCGTGATAACGCCAGCAGAAGGTTTCGATCACTGCATGTCGCGGCTCGTGGTCGCTGAAGAGAGTTTGTTAGTGCTGCAGCAAGATCTCTCGGCACCATCGAACCTTCAATGACTGGATCGATTACTGCAGCAAACTCTCTCTGCCAGCTTTGACCGTGAGGCTGTTCTCTTTTGGCACCTCTTACACGCTTGGCCCCTTCTGCAACTTTGGTTGACACTCGGAGATGAGCCACCTCGTGCAGCAGGGTCACCAGAAATGCGTACACGTTGAGATCTTCATTCATGGTAATTCGGTGCCAAGGCTCATTGCGACTCGGCGAGCGATGATCCCCAAGCTTGGTTGCACGGTGCGGTACAACGCGAACCTCGACTGGACATTCCCTTAGAAGATCGTAGACATATCTCCACGCTGCACGAGGAAGGTGCTGCCTGATCGCCTCATAATCAGTCTCAGGTAGCAACCGAGATTGAAGTCTGGCATTCATGCCTCCATTCTCCTCAGCCAGATTGCGTCGAACCACTCTTCTCAGACTGCCATGGAAGCCTGCCCTCAACCTCCATCTGGAGTGCCAGGCTTAAGAATGTCCGAATGATCACGATGAGCCCAAGCACCATAACACTGTCAAGGGTAGGCGTTACCGCGACGGTCCGAATAATGTCAGCAGCAACGAGAAACTCAAGTCCGAGCAGAATACCTCTCCCAAGATCCTGCCTGAATTGTTTGTATTTACCCAGCGGCACTGAGACATGGGTAAGGAGCCGAATTCCAGCCATAAAAATGCCGACTACTACCACGAGAACACCTGCAGCATCAATCACAAGGCCAACCTGTTCAACAACATTTCTAAATATTTCGATACTCATGTATGCGTCACTCCAACCTTTGTCTTTTGGTGATTCCCACAGAAGACTTTCAAACAGAATTACTTGCTAGCCGGCAACGATGCAATTCTTGCAATCAGTGTCGCTGGTAAAAGAATACCGCAGAGCCCTTCAAATGTGGAAACGGTAAGTGAAAAGGACCCAACTGGTACAAGGTCACTATACCCAGCTGTGGTCAGTGTCGCGTAGGAGAACCAGATAAAATCTACCCAGCGCACATTTCGTATACCTTCAAATTCAAGTGGCAATCGATACTCCCCCAATCCGCAGGCATGGACAAGACAATGAATTCCTGCGAACACCATGCCAAGCATGACAAAGCTTGCCACTCCACAGTAAATCCTTTGAGCAGAGGCAACACCCGCCTTATATGCCTGTCGAATGCAGAGGTATGAGCAGAAGAGCATAACCACTAAAAAAATAAGTAGTGGCGCACTTCGAACACCTGACTCGACTGGCCGAAAGAATACTGTCCACCCACAAGCGACCGAGCTGATACCCGCCAGCGTGTAGGTCAGCCGTTGATACCCAAGCGACCAAGTCGTCGCGATAGCAACCGAAAGACTGATGATGACAAAAAGTGGTGGGGCTCGATTCTGTCCAAGGTCAAATATAGGCACTGATCCGAGGACAAGAATTTGTCCCAGAAAAATCATTGATCCATGACGATGAATTCGGGCCTGACGCTCGGGTTGCTGTACATGCGCACCGGGCTGACCAAACACATTACGCTGCCGCATGAGACTAAGACACAAATTCTTCACAAGAAGCTTCTTTCAATGTCGGGTCGAGATACTCATACAACACGAGATGAGCCGTGGCCAATCATTCTATTTGTTTTTCCTGACATCAGATATAGTGTCATCGACTGACATGAATCTAACTTATCACTAAAAATCATACTGCATGGCAACAAGCCTTCTTATCCTTCTCGACGACATTACAAGTGCTCTTGATGACGTCGCACTGATGACAAAAGTTGCAGCCAAAAAAACCGCAGGGGTTTTGGGTGACGACCTCGCGTTAAATGCAAAACAGGTCACTGGAATTCCGTCAGACCGTGAATTACCGGTCGTCTTTCGAGTCGCATGCGGTTCTCTTATCAACAAGGCGATCTTGGTTCCCACAGCACTCTGCCTGAGTTGGCTACTTCCTCAAGCCATTACACCACTGCTTGTCATTGGCGGTGCTTATCTTTGCTTCGAGGGTACAGAAAAAGTGTTTCACAAAATCACAACAAAGGCGACTTCGCATCACGGCAGCAACCCAAAACAAAACACGCAGAAAGACCAAGCAGGTACTCCAGATGAAACTTCACGGATACGTGGAGCAATCCGGACTGATTTTATTCTTTCTGCTGAAATCATCGTCATCACGCTTGGTGTTGTTGCGTCTGAGCCTCTGAGCACAAGAGCGGGTGTTCTCGTGGCCATCTCAGTGCTCATGACAGTCGGTGTCTATGGGCTTGTTGCGGCCATTGTGAAACTCGATGACTTCGGGGTTCTTCTACTTCGCCAGAGTTATTCAGTGAGCCAATCTATCGGACAGGCGATTATTACTATCACACCGTGGATCATGCGATTTCTGGCGATTGCTGGAACAGTTGCCATGTTTCTTGTTGGGGGAGGCATTGTGCTGCACAACATTCCCCCGATTCACCATGCAGTTACTCACTGGATTCATCAGATCTCGCCAGAAGCAAGCACCATTCTTATGCCACTAGCTAACGGGCTCTGCGGAATTATCACAGGGCTCATCATACTCGCGGTTGTTACTGGAGCCCGAGTAGTGAGAAGAATCTAGACTTTTTATTCATGCAGGCCTTCGTTTTCAATTCGCTACAGACAAAAGCATGACCATTCGTCGACAAGAAAAACTATCAACGCATCCACGACTACGATGATGAGGTGGACTTCGCTTCAGGATTTTCGACTCGCACGAGTAGATATGTCTTTGTTTCACCACCATCAAAATGGACTAAAACCTGGGTTTCATTCATTGTCAAATTCTGAATACCAGTTTCTACGATCGGTGATGTTTTCCCGGCAAATGTCCATGCTGCCCGCTGTGAATCCTCGTCGATCATGCCTTCAAGACTCGCTGTTTCGCCTGTTTCCTTGTTCTGATAGGTCCCCGCTATCACGCCGTCTTTCCGAACTGCGAGCTGCATGAACATCGTCGGTGTTGCTGAGCCTTCACCCTCTTGGGCTACTGCAAAAACACCCAAGGGCAACCATTCATCGCTTGAGGCATCTGAAGCTTCAGCATTTTCGTCAGGCACACTAAGAGCAAGTTCTTCAGCCTGTTGGGCATATTCTTCAGCCGGCACCGCTTGGCCGTCATCCATGACAGTCGTCCCGTCATAGTAACTGGACCCACCTGTACCGTAATCGTAGTACCGACCTTCACCCCAATTCCTTGGCATGATGGCTGACACGGTCCTAAAACCAGCCCAGCTCCAAAAGATTGGATTTTTGTCAAAGTAGTAATGGCCGGTTTGTGCACCAGACCAGAACTCTTCGTGGAGCCCGCTGTCGTACGCTGAATTGAGTTGGGTACGAATTGAGTCTGCCTGAACACCTAGGTTTTGCTGCCGTGTCGTACGGCGATCTGAACGGCCCGACGCAAGATCTGTTCGAACATCACCTCTGTTTTCAACCCGCACCGACTGCCGATCACCCCGCCCAGAAATGCGATCCTGCCGATTATCTGAGGCAAAGTCTCGATTCTCACCACGACTTCCACGGCTATCAGACCGTGCATCGGTTCGATTTGAAATGGCATCTGCACGAGTCTCAGCAGCGTTCTTTGGTGCTGTTGCCGCAGCAGCAGCGGCTCCTGCCCCGTTGTTATTTAAAAACTCTGAAACTGCCGTACCAGATGTTGTTTTCGCAGTCTCAACGCGACTCTTTGCGGCAGTTGCTGCAGCACCACTCCCACCTGAAGCTTTCAGAAAATCTTGAACCTGACCTTGAGTCGGCCGACTTCCAGAACGATCCGCAGCAGCTGCTGACGCTTTTCCAGACATGCCCCCAGCAGAAAATTTTCCGCCAGTTGCTTCTGAAAGATTACCGGATGGCTTCGAGGGTAGATTCTTGCGAACGTCTCCACTCGGAGTTGGCCTTGATGGAGTTGCAGGTTTTGCACTCGGTGCAGGTCGACTCGGTGCAGGTTTTGCACTAGGAGAAGGTCGACTCGGTGCAGGCTTTGCACTGGGAGCAGGTCGGCTCGGTGCGCTCGGTCGTGAGCCACCACCAGAACGAGCTCCACCGCCGCCAGGACGGGCATGCACAACTTGTTGACAGCACATTCCGAAGGCAATAACTGCGATAATCAAGGTTTTCATGTGGGTCTCCATCTTTTCATTGCTCTGCTTCAAAACTCATCGCACGACTTTACTCTTTTGAGAAAACTTTCTCCCAATCATTCTTCATATCAACAACCACCCACCCACGCTTTGGGGCTTCTTCGAGAGCGGTAATAAGCTTACCACTGAATGGTGGCTTCGCATCATACTGGCACTCACGCTGTCCATCCGTATGGTGAATAATTACACCAAGAGAGTTATACGGATTGTCTATCGTCGTATATTCGAGCATGGACTGATCTCCATCCGAATTCCCAAAGCATGCAATCGGGCGCCTCCCAAGTTGTTGGTAAATCCGTACAGACTTCCCGACTTTATCATTGATATAGAGGCCTGTTGCCTGCTTCATGAATGTTGGCTTGTTGTCCTGTAATTCGAATACAACATCAGCGCTCGAACCAAGAACCCATTCCGGCTCGATATCATAGACATCTTGAGAAAACTGCCGCATAAAGTCGGCACCACCGCCAGACACGATAGCAATCTTAAAACTCTTCGACCGAAGAAGATCAAACACCTCTTGCATCGGCTGATACGTTGCTTCTCCATACGAGGTGCCAAGTGGTAGATATTTTGCCTTTGAAAACCAGGATTTCACACGCTTCGAAAACTCGTCACTGGACATTCCCGAATGGGTCAGTGCCATGATCTTCATAAAGCCATCATGTTTCTCTCCAGCGAACAGAGCCTTGAAGTCTCCCTCGAGAGCCGCTTTTATCATCGGATCTTTTGCCAACTCAGGTTGCTCAGTTGCCAACCGCTTTACTTCATCAATCACATATGCAATCTGAAAAGGCATCGGGCATTCTGGCCACAGCGTTCCATCATTGTCAAAAACAGCAAGGCGATCCTGTTCTGGAACAAAATCTTTCCCATTAGTCGCACTGACTCTCGCAACGAAATCGAGTATCGCTTGCTTTGGCGCAGTATCAGCCCATGACGGCAAGAGATCTTCTGCCTGCGTGACAGACATGAGCATCAGTGAGCACAAAAACAATCGTACGGCCATTGGCACTCGCTCCTTTTCTACATTCATTTGAGTTACTGCCTTCCGAACATGGCTCGTACAGCATCCTTTGGATCGACAACCTGCCCCTCATTTTCACCTTCCGCAATTGAGAGCTGAACGCCTTTCACTTCCCCATTAAAGTGATTTCCAACAGGGCCGTAGTCAGGTGAAACAGGAGCACCGGAATCTTCACCAACATCCAAGCCATCATCGGCTGAGAAGATATTGGAGAGGGTTGCTTCAACTTTGCCTTCGGCAACCTCATCACCATCAACGAACAGACTTACGGTGCCGCCCTTACCGAGCCCTTCGCCTTCGTAAGCAAACTCCATGCGAACCTGGTGCTGACCAGGGCTAAGCTTTTCTTTTGATGTCACAAAGGTGTTCCCAAAACCACCATAGTTGTAGCAATATTTTAGTTTGCCCTCATGAGCGTACAGTGACCAGCCACCGATATTTGCACCCTGGCATATGATGACTCCCGTAGCATCATCCTCAGGGACGACGATACCAGCGGTCACTGCGTGCGACTTGTTCTTGATACTCAAGACACAGTTTTCAAGAAGTCGTCCCATACCTGGAAACAAGATTTGCGTTGTTCCTTTCACTAAAACAGGACGGCCTGCTGTATCAGGATTCAACTTTTCAAACACACGATCATCGAGTGGCAGCACCTTGTATCTCGCAGCTTCGATCAGGAAGAGCCGCTGAAGTTCGTGGAGTTTTTCCGGCATCTTCTCGGCAAGATTTTCTGATTGAGTCCAGTCTGTATCGGCATACAACTCCCATTTATCATCATCAAAGGCAGGCAGCTTTTCTGTTGGAGCCGCCCAAGGAGTTCGATGCTTGGTAACTGCAGTCCAACCATCGTGGTAAATGCCACGATTACAAAGAATCTCAAAGTATTGGGTACTATGACGTTCCTTGGCTTTTGAGTCATCGAAGGTGTATTGCATACTGGTACCTTCAATTGCATCCTGCTCAACACCGTTCACAAAACGTGGCTGAGGAAGATTCGCTGCATCAAGAACGGTCGGAGCAACATCGATCACATGACAGAATTGTGATCGCATTTCACCCTTCGACTTAATTCCCGCCGGCCAATGCACAACGGTACCATTGCGTGTGCCACCCCAATGCGAGGCAACCTGCTTCGTCCATTGATATGGCGTGTTCATGGCACATGCCCAACCAACGGCATAATGGTTATATGAGTCTGGCCCTCCAAGCTCATCTTTTCTCTTTGTCAGGTATTCCTCTGTTTCAAGATCCTGAATGCCATTGAAGTAACTCATTTCATTGAAGCACCCATTGAGGCCACCCTCTGCTGAGGCACCATTATCACCGACTATGTAGTAGATAAGGGTGTTGTCGAGAACCTGTAGCTTTTCAAGGGAATCTACAATGCGACCAATGTGGTGGTCTGTGTACTCAACAAAACCAGCATAGACTTCCATTTCACGTGCAAGGACTGGCCTGAAATCTTCGGGAATATCTTTCCAACGTGGCGCCTCTGAATTCTCTGCAGTGAGAACTGCATCTGAGGGGATGACGCCAAGTGATTTCTGTCGTGCGAAGATTTTTTCCCGTATCGCATCGTATCCGCCATCAAACTGTCCAGTATATTTGTCAGCCCAGTCTTTTGGCACGTGGTGAGGAGCATGTGCCGCGCCTGGCGCAAAATACATGAAGAATGGCTTTTCTGGGGCGAGCGACTTCTGCTGTCCAATCCACTTAATCGCCTTGGTAGCCATATCTTCCATAAAGTGATAGCCCTGTTCGGGTGTCTTTTTGTTTTCAACCGGTGTCGTACCTTCGTACAGGGTTGGGTACCACTGGTTGGCTTCACCACCGATAAAGCCATAGAAGTATTCAAATCCACCACCTCCAGTCGGCCATGCGTCAAAAGGCCCAACAGGACTTGCCTGCCACACTGGAACTTCATGGCATTTTCCAAACTGAGCTGTGCAGTAGCCATTAAGTTTCAATGTCATAGCAAGTGGGGACATTGAATTCGGTAACACAGATGAGTAGCCGGGCGCACCGGTTGCCAGTTCCGTTATTGCTGCCATACCTGCGGAATGATGGTTACGTCCAGTCAAAAGCGCCTGCCGCGTTGGAGAACACAGCGCCGTTGTGTGGAAGCGGTTGTATTTCAAACCACCTGCAGCGAGTCGTTCGAGTGTTGGTGTCTGGCATGGCCCCCCGAACGTACTCGACGCGCCAAAGCCAACATCATCGAGCAGCACAACAAGAACGTTCGGTGA
>CAJXFK010000075.1 GCA_913052575.1 uncultured Planctomycetaceae bacterium | reverse complement strand
GCGTAGCTCAGTTGGTAGAGCACTAGCTTCCCAAGCTGGTTGTCGCCGGTTCGAACCCGGTCGCCCGCTCTCAGCCTACTTGCATGACTAGTTTGGCCGGTCCCTCTTAATGTGCTTTGCAGATAGGTGGAGGGTTACAAGGCTCAGTTTGCTTCTAGAAAATTATTCGCCCAGCTCAAATTTAAATAGTCAACTGGGTCTGTAAGCTATCGGTATTATTACATGATCGACAGTGCCGATGGTCATTCTGTAAATGCTGACCATAGGTGAGGGGATGATGTCTCGGCAGTTTTTATCAATGTTTTATTCTCCGTAAACGCAGCTCTTTGCTGAACATTCTAAATATTGTGAACGAAGTGTCTGAGTCTATGTATTTGATAACAGGCTATCGTGTAGACGCACTGCTACGCCTCTGAAATAGAGTGTCTAGTGGAGTGCTTGGATGAGTCAAACCCCTTCGTTTTGTCGTCGAAATGTATTCAGGCAATATTTCATTCGGTCTTGCTCTTGCCAGAGGTCTTGCGTTACGAAGTTGTTGATTTTAGTGGGTGATCCTACGCCGCTGACTCGGTATGTATAGTATTTTGCAGCGGTACTTTATGTCCTTCACAAACCAAAGGTCTTTCGAAGGGATTGGAAAGATGCAATATAATACCGATGGGGATAATACCAATGAGGAATGGCAGTTAAGCCATATGCGATTACACGGCAATAGAGCCGAGATGCAACCTGCCGAGATGGACGCGCATTATATTTGCGATTCATGTGGTGAAGAGATAGTCGTTCCAGTCGATGTCACCGAGGGGTTGCACCAGGACTACGTTGAAGACTGTCCAGTGTGCTGTAATCCAATGGTGATTCACGTGGATATAGCCGAAGATGGTCAGCTTTTTATCAAGAGTGAACACGAATAATCAGGCCGCTTGCTGCCAAGGGGTTACGGCTGATTTACGGTGTTCCCATGGCGGTGTTGGGGTCGGTTCTGACCAGAGCCCTTTGCCGGATTTTTGAGCATCTTGTTGATCGTTTATGTAGGGGCTTGTTGATTGGGGATCTACCCATGCAGCTCCGCCAGTGATCATTGCGCGGGCGACATCTTTTCCGCCAACAGAAATCCTGCACGTTACAAACCCATTTGAATTGCTTCCAGTTTCAATAATGGCAAGTGACTTTCCGAATACGAGATCAGCAAGTATATTTCGAGACTCCCGCCCATAAGGTTGGCTCAGTTCGGGCGCATCAATATCTGAAACCCGAACTTTTTGCTGTTGTCCAGCTGTATCAAGGCATGTGATTGTGTCGCCATCTGTGACACCGGTGCATCGCCACCAAGCAACTGTTGCAGCAGGTGTGGCAACCGGCACAGGCGACTGTACCTGGGGGGTGCTTACAGTCTGAGCGGGTATTGGAGTTTTTTGAGGAGTATTGTTGTGATGAGGTTGTGCTGCCAATGTTCCACCTGATTCGGGAGGAATTGTAATGGCCATGGCATTTGGCTGAGGATTGCTTGCATCAACTGCAATTGTTGCCCAGTTCCCTGACGGTGGTGGTGGGGTTGTTTGAGCTGGCGTACTTTGTGGTGGTGGTATGAATGTGTTGGGTTTTGGAGGTGTTGGTTTTGCTTCCTCACGAGGTAAAGGAATACTTGGCTGCCAAGACGAAGGCGGGGCAGGAACAGTTTTTTGAGTTATTGGTGAGGACGGTGTAATCGGTGGAGCTGCGGCCCACTGTGAGGGGAACGTACTCGTTGGTGGTGTGATTGGTTTGCCAGCAAGAACGGGAGCAGCAGGCGGAAATCGAAAGGGCTGGGGCTGATACCTTGTAACTCGTGGCACTGGAACCACAGCTCCAGGTCCTGAAACTGTCTGAACGGTAAACCACCAGGGACGACGTACAACTGGAGGAGGGGGGATGTATCCTGGAGCCTGTATCCGATTCACTGGTATTTGCGTGACTCCCGGAGCAACAAACACCTGTTGGGCGATACCGTTCACGCTCACAAGCCAGCATCCAACAAAAGCGCACCAGGTGCGAAACCTGCTGATGACTGTGAAGGCAGCGTTATGTGTTACAGCATGCAGTATCATTGGTGTCGTAATAGGTCTCAGAGAAAAACGTTGTGGATTCGAGCGCCGACTCTTCTGTCTCTTTTATTTCGGCTCAACAGGGCCACTTCAGCCGTAAAATTCTTTGAATCTTGTCTCTCTTACCAAAAGTAGCCTGCCATCGTGCTTTGTCAGCGTTCCCATGTATCCTGTTTTGAGGCTAAGTCGTGCCAGCTGCAATATTCTGAAATAAGTTCTGATGAGAAGGGTGTTTGTATGGCTCAAAAAGCATCGGAATCTTGGCAGAGAAGGTCGGGGTCCAGGTATCAAAGAGTCCAGGATCGAATTTGTTTAGTGATTCTTTTCGTGTTGGTAGGGTCAATTCCTGGGCTTGCCAGAGAGAAGGAAAAAGCTCCAAGGAAATCGTACTCTGTTGTGATGGAGCATGATTGGCATTCACTTATTCATAGAGCGCGCTCGGCAGGCCTACGAGTCTTCGAGAGCAATCATCTGGTACTGATTACAGATCGAGCGTCTCGTGCCGGTGATGCTTTAGAGGATTTGCCAGAAATTTTTGATGAGGCTGTCGGAATCTGGGCGAAGCATTACAGAATCCCACTGTCGGCTGTTTCAAAATGGAAAGTCTTTGGCTGTTTGGTGGTTGATCGAGAGCGATTTCGAAAAGCTGGTCTATTACCAGATGCAATCCCAGACTTTACGAACGGTTATTGTGAGCACTACAGATTCTGGTTCACCGAGCAATCGAATCCAGCTTATCGTCGACACCTTCTATTGCATGAAGGTGTCCATGCATTTACGGCGACTCTCCTGAATCTGAATACACCCACTTGGTACACTGAGGGCATAGCTGAATGGTTGGCAACGCATCGCTTGGTCGAGAGGCGGCCGCAACTCCAGCATACGCCGATCCCAGGCACGCCAGAGGATGTTGAGCAACTTGGGCGAATCGAGATGATCAGGCGGCTGCGGCAGTCGGCCGAGGCCCCCAGCCTCGATCAGGTCTTTGCACTCAAGCCCACGCTTCATGGTACGGTCGGTTCCTACGCCTCGGCTTGGTCGGTGGTAGCTTTTTTGGCAAGGCACCCTCGATATCAAGAGGCCTTTGCGGTTACTGAACAGCAGCCGCTCGATACAGCCTTCATGCATCGATTGACCTCACATCCTGGATGGAATGGTGCCGCTGCCAGCCGTGACTTTGATGCCTTTACCGCAGACCTCGACTATGGGTTTGATTACAGTCGTATGAATATCAACTGGTCACCGGGTCGCCGATTACCAGCAGCTGGGGCCACGACCAAGGTAAGTGCTGCGCTTGGATGGCAGAACAGTGGTTGGCAACTGAAGACGGGCCGGCAGTATCAGCTGCGGGCATTGGGCCGCTGCCGGGTTGCCCAGCTACAGCGAACAGATGGTCAGCTTGATCTGGAGAGTACTGCAGAGGGTATTTCAATCGACTGGTATCGTAGTCTGCCACTGGGACGTCTACTCATCGCCCAGTGGGATGAAAAACCAGATTCAGGTGGTCGTCCCAAGTTCAAGGTACTTGCTGAAGGGGGAGAAACGACCTTCACGGCGGTCAGCGACAGCCCAATGTTTTTGAAGATCAATAATCGGCCAGGCAATCTCTCACAAAGTGACGGTCAGCTTATTGTGAACATTGGCAGAAAGGGCGATTCATTTCCAAGCCGATGAGGCTTGTGTGCCTTCATAAGGTGAGTTCAAACGTCAATTCGTTTCGGCCATTTGCAGACACAATGACGGTGAGCGTGCTTACGGTGTTGTAGCGGGTTGATAAGGTTTCAGCCGGAACCTTACTGGTTACATTCAACTCTGGCATGGTAGACGGAAGAGAATCCATCTTGATGGCTGCGATTAAAAGTAGTGGTATTGGAAGCAATGATCTTTCTCAGGTTACCAGTGGCCGGGTCATTTCGACCGGCACTACCCACTCGTCGTACTGGTCAGCGGTGAGCAGGCCGAGGGAGACGGCTGCTTCTTTCAAGCTTGAGCCATCTCCGTGGGCCTTCTTGGCAATCTTTGCAGCATTCTCATAACCGATGTGGGTGTTCAGCGCGGTTACCAACATGAGTGATTCATCAAGGTGATGCTGGATGCGTGCCAGATTAGGCACGATACCCGTTGCACAGTGCAACCGCATTGAATCACAGCCATCGGCAATCAGATCAGCACTTTCTAACACGTTGTGAATCATCACTGGCTTGTAGACATTGAGCTGAAAGTTTCCTTGGCTGCCGGCGAAGGCAACCGTGGCATCATTACCAAAGACTTGTGCGCAGACCATGGTCAGGGCTTCGCACTGTGTGGGGTTCACCTTGCCCGGCATGATTGAACTACCCGGTTCATTTTCTGGAATCGTAATTTCTCCGATGCCACACCGTGGTCCACTAGCCAGCCAGCGGATGTCATTAGAAATCTTAAGGAGGGCCATTGCCAGCCCCCGCTCCGCAGCACTTACTTCCACCAATGCATCGTGGGCTGCCAGAGCAGCAAACTTGTTGGCCGCAGAGACGAAAGGGTGCCCCGTTTCCTTGGCAATGAAGACCGCGGCCATATCACCAAACTTCTGATGCGCATTGAGACCAGTGCCGACGGCGGTGCCACCGATGGCTAGTTCATAGAGGCCAGGGAGAGCTCGTTCGAGGCCCGCCAGGCGGTCGTCGAGTTGGGACCGCCAGCTGGAAATTTCCTGTCCGAGGGTGATTGGCGTAGCGTCCTGCAGGTGAGTCCGACCGATCTTTACGACGTCTGTATACTGTTTCTCAAGTTTGGCAAACGTGTCTCGTAACTGCCCGACGGCTGGCAGGAGCCTATCGTGAATGACCTCGACGGCAGCAATGTGCATGGCCGTGGGAAAGGTGTCGTTCGATGACTGGCCACGATTGACGTCATCGTTTGGGTGCACGGGCTGTTTTGAGCCCATCTCGCCACCAGCCAGTTCAATAGCCCGGTTTGAGATCACCTCGTTGGCGTTCATATTTGATTGTGTGCCACTGCCGGTTTGAAAGACCACCAGTGGGAAGTGGTCATCAAGAGTCCCAGCGATCACCTCGTCAGCTGCCCGAGTGATCAGCTCTACCTTGTCCGCTGCTAGCTGTCCCAATTCGCCGTTAGCCAGGGCTGCTGATTTTTTCAGAATGCCGAGTGCTTGCTTGACTGCTCGTCCCCACTGGAAGCGATCGACACCGATTTTGAAATTATCGCGTGAGCGTTCAGTTTGAGCTCCCCAGTAACAATTCGCTGGTACCTCGACTTGTCCCATGCTGTCAGATTCTATTCGGAATGACTCTCGCGATGTCGACACAGTAAAGACCTTTCAGGCAAAGCAATTTGGAGTAGAACTTCTCAAATTGTTAGAGGAGCAGGCCATGTTTGCAACCCGTGCACGTGGCGTCTTCAAAAGAACCGGTCAAGCGCCTAAATATTAGCGGATGACGGAAGGCTTATCGTTTGTTATCTCGGCTGTCTGAATTTCTGAAGGACCACCAAGGGCAACAGCAATCCAACCATCCCAACTCACTGCTTGTAAGGCAGTCATGTTTTGGAGTCGAGGGTGATCAGTAATTCTTTTTGGCACTATGGGTAGCGGACGTTCTTTCGGAAAAATTTTCCCAAAGATCGTTCTTAATGCAAATTCAATCCGTCCTCTATGCCCAGGTCCACTAATGCGAATAGGACCTTCTCTCTGAAGGAAAACAGTATTGCCGACGCCAACTGGCTTGTATGTCACACTCCCAATGACGTCATACCAGTTTCGACGCCCGCTCTCGAGGGCGTCTATAGCGACCTTTACTTCGACAAGCCCATCATCAAAATCAACTCGTAGGGGTTCAACTTCTTCGAATGTTACGGCAACACCTTCTGGAAGATCTTCTGGGATCTCTGGCTCTAATCCTAATTGTTGTTGCACACGGATGAATAAATTTTCAAGTGAAAGACGCTCGCCATTAATGCCGAGCCGATCGAATGTATTGTTGACAGTCGATTCATGAACCTCGTAGCCAAAGAGTGTCTCGTTCGGCTCACGGGGTCTGGGAGTATGGGCAGCAAGTTGCGTGTCTGCACTGATTCGTAGTCGAAGGGTGGCCCTGTCTTCCGTTGTCTCCATGAAAGGAGTTGGGCTGAGCCCTAAGCGTATTAATGGCTGCCAAAAAGATTCATCAATTTGATTTGAGAGTGCCGTAAATTTTTCTTCTGATTCCCGGTCAGTCTCGCGACATGATTGCCAAATAATTTTTTGAGCAACCTCTCGATTTGCCTCTGGCAAACTGTCTGCATGTTGGTTGCGAGCAAGAGTTCTTAGCAGTGAGCCCATCAGTGGCACAGAATCAAAGCTAGTCGAGACGTTCATGAGACGTGCTCGATTGGAGGCTGACGCCACTGATCGACCCACGACCAACCCCTCGTAAGAAAGTTTGATAGGTTTTTTAACAGTAAATTGTCCAGATCCTCGTGACGTGAGTGCTATTGGTCCAGTTTCTGTTATTGCATAGGTCGAAACCTGCCCCTCTACGGTCAGATCAAAACAGATTTCATCGGTATCTGGAGTAAGGTCAATAGAAGTTGTTTGCTTTACTTCGCGTCGACCACGAACAGGTTTCCCAAGAATGATTTCACGTACTGATTCGGTGCGGCTTGGCGACTCTGGCATTAGTTTCGTAAGAAATTCTTCACTACAAGCAATTCGAACATTTGGTGCGGCGTAGTAATGAATAATTGCTTGCCGCAGAAGTTGAAATTGTGAAGGACTCAATGACTCCGTTGTTTTGAGAGCCTGTTGAACGGCAAAGGCGTTCCCTGCAGTTGCGTCTGTCTCGAAGTCCTCGAGTAACCTGAGTAGGGTGGATATTTGATCTAACCCATTTTTCTCGGTAGCTGTTGTTACAGAAATTCCGTTAGATAGAACCGCAGCTGCATGCCAGGTTTTCATGCGACGTTTCACGGCAAAGGCTGTTCGGCGAATCTGAGTCGCATGGTCTAGGTCAGTAAGAGAATCAGCCAGCGACATTCCGTCTTGGAAGCACTGCTCTAAAGAGTTAATTACCGATATGGCATTTGGGTCTTGAGGACCACGTGTTGCCATGATTTGAGAAACAGTCGATACGGTCTGGTCAGCCCATTTACGGATATCGTTATAAGACGCTGGCCGCGGAGAGCTGTCCGCGGCCAGTTCATCAAGTTGTCGCAAGAGTTCTTTTGGCGGTGGCCATGCCGTTAGCGGAGATGTCGCTGTTGTAAGTGTCGTTGTTTCAAATCGTTTGATGTTCTGACCGAGACGATCTCGCAATCGCTCTCCAGGCCGTAGTCGCTCGATAATTCGCTTTATTGGTGGCTCTGAGGACGGCTCAGAAGTTGTTGTCGTTTCTTCATTAATGAAAGGAGCAGAAGCGGGTGATGGTGCGTTCGGAGGTGGTTGTATCGCCGTTGCTTTCCGTTCTGCAGCTAACCGCTTTACGATTCTTTCCCGAGGAGTCTCCGGCGGTGCTGAAGGCGTTCTCTGGGTAGTGGTAATAGCCTCAGTCCAACCGCCTTCATCGAGATTGACCCATGACTTATCGGATACCAATTGTTGGTCAGTAAACTCTTTCAGTTTACTGGCTATAGGGTTTCCAGCCTGTTCGAGTTGCAGCGGAGGAGATGGCGCTGTGTCTGTATGTGGTCGAGCGTAACGAGGTGACAGTCGAACATCAGGAGCATTTTTCCACCGCTTTGGTTGGGAGAGTCGCGTAAGCGATTTTGTCGCTTCTGCTGAAACTGGCCGAAGCACTTTGTTCGTCTCCTTGGAATACGATGATAAATTTTTATTTGGTAGGGAGGAATCTATTGTGGTGGGCAGAGATTTTTTTCTGGCCGGTGTAACTTCAGGCGGTTGTTCGAATGTTCGTGTTAATAAGCTTTGCACGGGAACCTGCGGTGTCGTTCTTCGAAGTGCGAGAGCTGCCGCTCGGAGGCCTTTATCCGTTCCCTTATTCTCTGTTGCCTTAGATCGTACGTCAGAAGAACGAGGTGATTCGGTATTCTCGGCTGTGACTTCCTCTAAATTGTTTGTTTGAGTTTGTGTGCGTAGAACAAGTGCTCTCAATGAGTCCGGTGAGACAACATCTGTTTTGGCACCTACGTGTCCTTGTGTTTCTGCTATTACTGGAGGACTAAGGTTGGCGGCTTTTTCTGTTGATGGATGGGACGGCTTTGTTTTCAATAGCAACGTGTTCGCCGATTGGGGTAAAGGATCTTGCTTTGCATCATCATCTGGTGAAGTTGATAGATCAGTACGAAGATTTTCAGTGGCACCAATTTTCTTTTCTTGAGTCTTTTGGACTTCTGGGTGTACTACAGTTGGGCGTGCTACAGATTGGGATACAAAAGACTGTGTATTCTGCTGGTGATCTGCTTTTGCCACATTCTCTATGCGAGCGTGCTCATGTGATTCATCTGATAGCTGCAACTGATCCGAGCCAGGTGGACGATTGAATGCGGCTACCGAGATCGAGTTATCGTTCAACCTCTCAGCATAATCTTTGAGAGAGACCATGTCTGTTGGGGTAAGGATTTTTGCTGACGGTAATCCATCGATAACGGAAGTTTCTTCAGTCGAATCAAGAAGATGATGGCCAAACGTGCTACGTAAAGACTTGGCTAGTTCATTTGGCAAATTACTGAAATCGCTGGGCGGTTGACTGTGACGTTGTGTGGGAAGAGAGTCTGATGAGACATTTAATGCTGTTCCAGGGAGGGAAGTGTCAACCGGTGCGGATTCTCCCGGAAAACCAAAATACGGTGCGGTCACTGATGTATCAGTGAAAGGCTGAAAAGTGACGGCCGTAACGAGCAGTCCGGCTAAGAATGACGTTGCGAAAATAGCGCAAGCTTGCTTTTGTGACATACCTGTCAAACCTCGAATCAACGGAACCAGTTTTGGGTGTCAAAAGAGACATCTTTTTGGTTGGCGTTAGTATTCAGACCGCCGCCTGAAAGGTTGGATCGACAGAAATCAACGGAAAAATGATTATCACTCCGAGAATCGGAAAATTTAAACACACCCCCAAACAGGTAGAGGAGCTAGGCAGTCTGGGGTAAGGTCAGAGAGGGTTTTCGTACCTATGCACGCTCAATTTTTGCTGTCCAGGCATCAACTAAGACCCCGAGATTCGCATTCCTGTCTACTCCCGTACGCGCATCTAATGAATATTCTAGACATCGTGTGATCTGTTCGGGCGAGGCATTCCACGTATCGATTGTACTTGCGAGAATTTCATCCACGGGATTCCTTACGCCATGCATTTGGTAGAGCTTTGCTCTAAAAAAATCGATTGATAAGTCGAGGACAAGGCGGAGCCGAGCACGTCGCAGTGAAGGCTCTTTTCCTGCAGCCTCAACTATCCCAATCGTCTCACGGGTCAGATTAACTCCTCGGAGAGGTCGTTCTGCAAGCATTTTGAAAAGCCTGCTGCGGAAAGATGCCAGCTCTTGATCAAGAAAGAGTCTCGCCTTTGAGAGACTGCCCTGTGCGACGCGGGCGATCTCTGTCAGTGTTGATTCTTCTATTTCCTGTCCATTTTGTATTTCCTCTAACTGGAGGATCTCCTTGATCATAGTGTCGGTGAGCTGGGGAAATCGAATGACTTGGCATCGTGATCGAATAGTAGGCAGTTGTCTCTCAAGAGTTGTTCCTACCAAAATAAGAACAGCGCCCGGCGGTGGTTCTTCGAGTGTTTTGAGCAGACAGTTCGCTGCTTCTTCTGAAAGATGATCAGCATCTAAGAGAACAGCGAATTTTCTTGATGCAAGCTGCGGCCGAAGAAGTAATCGCCAGCATAAACCTGCTCGTAATTTTTGGTCTGAAGAGCCTATTAAAGCCTCAAGAGGAATTGTCGTTCGTTCTGCAGGCTTTTGTACGATATCGATATCTGGATGTGTCCCAGCAAGTGCCTGTACGCAAGAAACACACTTACGGCATGCCTCTAATTGATCTGTCGAATGCTGGCATGCCAGCGCCATAATAAGGGATCGTGCAAATGTCGCTTTGCCGACACCCTCTTGGCCAATAAACAAATAACTCCCCGCAATGCGTCCCGCGGCTTCTGCCGATGCAAACTGTTTAGCTATTAAGTCATGTCCTAAAATTCCTTCCCAAGGCATTCAAAGAGGCTCTCTTCCTTGTGGTGATATCAGTTTTCTAATGAACAATCGAGGGAATCTGCACATAAAGATTGGACGGTAGTAATTACTTGTGATTGAACTTCTTCTACATTTGCGGTGGCATCAATAAGAATGGTGTTCTGTGATTGTGATTCGCTATGGTATCCGTTTCGTACTTTCTCACGATAGGCATCCCCTCGACTTTCAAGGCGATCTAAAGGCCGATCCATTCTTGCTGATGCTGTATCGGGATCAATATCAAGAATGAGAGTTAAATCAGGTTTGATATTGCACGTTGCGATCTCCCCAATCTTACGAACGGCATCAATATCAAGGCCTCCAGCGTGTCCTTGATAAACGATATTACTCATAAGAAAGCGATCAGAGATGACCCAGTGTCCTTCTGCTAAGGCTGGTTGGATGACTTCTCGAACTAATTGTGCCCGTGCTGCCATGTAGAGAAACATTTCGGCTTCAGGATCTAATCTTAGGTCTTTTCTGTGGAGCAAGACTTCTCGGACCGCGTCTCCTAGTGGTGTGGAGCCTGGGTCGTGGCAACGCACGACTTGGCAATCACGTTGCTCGAGCCATTGAGCAAGGTTCGTGGCTTGTAAGGACTTTCCGGATCCATCGACGCCCTCAAAAACAATGAACTTTCCTGTTCTCACGTAGGTCCTCCAGTATCCTAATGAAAGCTTGTGGATTTGTACGGTTCCATGAGCGTACCGTTTTCATCACAGGCTAATTTGTTTCGGTGTGTTTCTTCATGTCTTACAGTCATTCATTGCGTGGTGAACAAATTTTTGTGAAGTTATTATTGTTCTGTATCTGAATATTATTGTTCTGTATCTGAATACTGTACGTTAATTTGAGTAGGTGGAAAGATATTGGGCAGACTATATGAAAATAGGGGATAAGCAGTACTCGTTGCGATTTGACAGCAAGCAATGGTCAGGTCGTGTGGACTCGATATCCCGCTCACTTCTTCAGTGGTATCGCAATCAAGGAAGAGATCTTCCTTGGCGAAATTCTCAGGACCCATATTGTATCTGGGTGAGTGAGATTATGCTCCAACAAACACAGGTAGAGAGGGTGAAGGAATACTTTCATAATTTCCTTCTAAGATTTCCTACGGTTTTTGAATTGGCGAAAGCTGAAGAGGCAGTTGTTCTCAAGTATTGGGAGGGTCTTGGGTATTACAGAAGAGCTCGTCAATTACATCTTGCGGCTAAAAAAATTGTTTCCGATTACGATGGTAAGTTTCCTCAAGATGTTCGTGCTCTGCAGCAGCTACCCGGTATAGGGCGGTACACTGCTGGAGCAATTGCATCGATAGCATTCGATCTCCCTGAACCTATCCTTGAAGCAAATTCCCGCCGTGTTTTGGCTCGATTAATACATTTTGATAGTCCGCTGTCTGGGGGTAAAAGTGAACAGCCGTTGTGGGACGTCGCAGCATCGCTTGTGCCTCGTGATGGAGGAGCTGGAGCATTCAATCAGGCGTTAATGGACCTTGGTTCACTTATCTGTAGGCCAGTGAGTCCCTTCTGCAATGAGTGTTCGCTCGTCGACCATTGTCAGGCATATCAACTTGGTAATGTTGATCGGATACCATATATGCCGAAGCGAAAATCGACACAAAAACTTGAAGAGAAAGCATATGTCTTAGTGCACGAAGGTAAACTTCTTGTCGTACGTCGTCAGCCTGGTGAATGGTGGGAGGGGCTTTGGGATTTCCCGCGTACTATTCCAGAGAACATGGCAGCACGTGGTCCACAGCGTCATCAGGGTGTCATTTCTTATAGCGTTACGCACCATAAAATTACCTGTCAGGTGTTATCAAAAATGATTTCACAACGACCGGCGGTTCGCCGACATAAGCGATGGCTCCTGCCACGAGAAATTCAGAAATTGCCAATGACTTCACCGGGTCGTCGGATTGCCCGTTTGGCAGAGAAGGTGCTTTTCTGAAAGAAGGGTGAAATCCGTACTCCTTCTTCTTATTCGATATTCACGTTATTCAACCGTCACGCTTTTGGCGAGATTTCGAGGCTTGTCCACATCGCATCCCCTTAATAAAGCGATGTGATAGGCAAGGAGCTGAAGAGGAATTGAAGCAACAATAGGGTTTAAGAAATCAGGGCACTCTGGTAGTTCAATTATTTCATCGGCGAGATTGTGGACACGATCATCACCCTGGCTAACGACGGCAATAATTTGTCCTTTACGTGCTTTGATTTCTTCAAGGTTGAGAAGAACTTTCTCATAAACTGCATCTTTGGGAATAAGAAAAACGCTGGGTGTGAGTGGATCGACGAGGGCGATGGGACCATGCTTCATTTCCGCCGCTGGGTACCCCTCTGCGTGAATATAGCTAATTTCTTTCAGCTTAAGAGCCCCTTCGAGCGCAAGTGGAAAATTGTATTGGCGACCAAGATAAAGAAATGTGTTGGCATTTCGGTATCGTTCAGCGATTCCACGAACAGTCGATTCCGTTTGTAATACCCTGCTGATAAGCGACGGGAGCTGTTCAAGTGCATCGATGAAGGCTATGCCCTGTTCGAAACTCATATGCCGCAAGCGGCCAAAGTAGAGCGCAAGCATTGCGAGAACAGCACATTGGCTGGTGAAAGCTTTCGTGCTTGCCACACCTATTTCAGGTCCGGCATGTAAATAAATACCACCATCAGCCTCCGTCGCGATCGTGCTTCCTATGGCATTACAAATTGCAAGAGTTGAGTGTCCTTTTCGTTTCATTTCTCGCAGTGCAGCCAACGTATCTGCTGTTTCACCAGATTGTGTTATTGCGAAAAGTAATGTTCCTTTATCGAGCGGTGGATTTCGATATCGCAGTTCACTTGCATATTCAACCTCAACAGGAAGCTGCGCAAACTCCTCAATCAGGTATTCACCAACAAGTGCCGCATGCCAACTCGTACCACAGCCAGTGAGTACGATTCGGTTTATGTTCTGCAATTGAGATGGAGTGAGGTTCAGGCCACCAAACACTGATGTCGCGTTATCTCGATCAATCCGACCTCTCATTGCTGCTGCAACGGTCTCTGATTGTTCATGGATTTCCTTGAGCATGAAATGAGCATAATCACCCATGCCCACATCGTTGGCTTCGAGTGAGAATGGTTGTACAGTAGGTTCAACCCTGCCGGCATCACGATGAATAACTCGAAGCTGTTGCCGTTTTATGACAGCAACTTCATGATCGGCAAGGTAGACGATTCTGTCAGTATGACCTGCTAACGGGCTTGCGTCACTTGCGATGAAAAATTCATCATTGCCGACGCCTATGACAAGCGGGCTGCCAAACCTCGCAGCGACTAATAAGTCGGGCTGATCTTGAAACAATACCAAGAGTCCATAGGTGCCCCGTAGTTGACTGATAGCCTCACGTACCGCTACGACGAACGGGGAGTCTGTAATATCGTCTGTTAGTCGTGGCCCATTTGAAAGAATGTGTTTGAGGCAACTATCAATGAGGTGTGCGATGACTTCTGAATCAGTCTCAGATTGAAATACATATCCTTCGACTTCGAGTCGTGCCTTAATGCTGTGATAGTTTTCAACGACACCATTGTGAACAACTGCGACAGAGTGTCCTTGTCCGTTCGCACATCCACCACCAAGATGTGGATGCGCGTTTCTATCGGTTGGAGGGCCGTGAGTTGCCCATCGCGTATGGCCAATACCGATAGAACTGTCCGGAAGATCATCTGCTACAAGTGACTCTAAGTTGGCAAGTCTGCCTGCAGCTTTTTGTACAGAAAGATTTCCTTCGTGATCTATTACGGAAACTCCTGAAGAATCATAGCCGCGATATTCAAGTCGTTGTAAGCCCTCGAGGATACGTTCACAGGCTCTACGGAAACCAATGTAACCAACAATGCCACACATAAACGACTCCTGTAAAAAGATAGATGTGCGGGAGCATACGGGGCAGCTGTCTCAGAAAGAAATACATCTTTTCAATTCTTAAAAATCAGCGTATGTCTACCCAAGAAAGTCGAACATAGTAATTTGCGTATTGTGGCTAAGATGCCACGTAAGGTAGCTCGTCTACAGTCGTACCAATTCATCTCAGAGCACTAGCAAAATGAAGCTGTCCGCGATCATCACCATCCCAGCACGGCTGGCAAGCCAGCGACTCCCGAACAAAATGCTTTTACGGGATACCGGATGTTCTCTCATCGAACACACGTGGAAAAACGCATCCAAGGCATTTAAAGTCACCGATCTTTTTGTGATTACGGATAGCAAGGACATTCAGCAAGAAGTGGAGAGCTTTGGTGGAAAGGCTCTCATGACATCTCCTGATGCAACAAGTGGCTCAGCGCGAATAGTTGAGGCATTATCACATCTGCCTGATGCTGATATTGTT
>CAJXFK010000074.1 GCA_913052575.1 uncultured Planctomycetaceae bacterium | reverse complement strand
ACTCCTTCATAAATAGAAACATTATTTTGTATTTTTACATAATTCCCAATTTTAACATTATTACCAATATTTACATTTTGCCCAAGAGAACACCCTTTACCTATCTTGGCACCACTTTGGACGTGAGAGAAATGCCATATTTTTGTATTTTCCCCGATTTCTACAGGTTCATCAATAATCGATGTATCATGAGTGAAAAATTCTTTATTCATTTTTTCCCAATTGATCGCTCGCTTCAACTAAAATTCTAACTACATCTAATGCATTTTCACCATCAGCAATAGTTACTGGTCTTTTCATATTTATAAAATACTCTAATTCTGCATCTAATGGCATTTTAGAATCATAATTAATAACTTCTTTTGGACCATCTATTTTTTCTGGTATACCATTCTTTATATTTATTTTTTTTGAATATAGAGTAAGAGGTTTTCCTTCTCTTGAATCTTCAAAAGAGATCATAGCCTCTGATCCAATGACCACTAACCTATGTTCTTTAAATGGGTGAAGCCAACTCACAAATATATGTCCATTTACTCCTTCCTTATATTCTAGGGTTGTTACAGTAGAATCATAAATATCTTTTTGTATAAATAAATAATCTCTCGATTTGAAACTATTCAATGCTTTACGACCCATTAAATAATAATGAACCGCCAAGTCGTTTTGACCTGTTTCTCGATAATATTTCACTACTTCATATAAATTCTCCACTCGTTGAGGATGTTGGACAAATGATGTTTGAAAATAATACAACGCCTTTTCGATTTCGCCTAAATGAAAGTAGGCGTGTCCAATATTATAATGACTATACCACACTTCTTCCCAAAATCCACCGGCCTCAATCCGTTTTTTATAATATTCAATGGATTCGTATTTTAATTTCTTTTCGAGTTCATTGACATCAGTGCCAATTCCCGTACCGATATTGAGACAGACAACTTTTCTTTGAGAAAAGTTGTCCTCGTTTAATTCAATTGCCGCAAGGTTTGCTGTTGCCACATCGGGACCATAGACATAATCACGAACATACTTTCCATCACCATTGATATGGGCAGCATGACCGTTGAGAAGCTGTTTGCAGAATATTGCAATTACTCCAGCTTCGCCGTGGGGGTTTTGCCGCGGTCCGAAGACATTTGAATAGCGTAGGGCGACTGATGTCAGCCCGTGCTCTCGGGCATAAAAATCAAGGTATTTTTCACCAGTCCACTTAGTAATGCCATAGGGACTTATCGGGTTTGCCGGTGCGGTTTCCAGAGCAGGTGCTGTAACGTCGCCGTATAGAACACCACCGGACGATGCAAAGACCATCCGCTTACAACCGGTAGCGACAGCAGCGTCGAGTACAGAAAGGAGTCCCAGGCAATTGATGTCGGCATCTAATAAAGGTTCACGAACAGATCGACTGACTGACAGCTGGGCTGCTTGATGGCACACGACATCAGGTTGAAATGTTTTAAAAATTTCAGCGACGGCAAGTACATCGCGAATATCAATGCGATGAACGGTGATGTCACGAGGAATATTCTCAGACGATCCAGTTGAAAGGTTATCAATGATTTCAACATCATGACCAGCTTTGTGGCAGGCATCGACAATATGGCTACCAATAAATCCGGCACCACCAGTGACAATGATCTTCATGATGCGTTTAAGAAGTTGGTAAAAAATTAAGAAAATGACAACATAGGTCACTGACCGATCCGCTTTTCTCGTCCTTCAAGCAGAGCAATAGATTGTTATATCTTGCAGGCGTATCGAGCCGACTTGGATTGAAGCATTTTTCTTACGCGGCTTGGGCGCTTGGATGCTGAGCATTTTGTATCTGAAGTTGTTGTTGCGCAAGGTCAAGATCTTTCTTGACCATCATCTCAACAAGTTGATCAAAACTTGTTTGAGGTTTCCATCCGAGCTGCTTGTGCGCTTTCGTCGAATCACCAAGCAGTAACTCAACCTCGGCTGGGCGGTAAAAGCGAGGATCAATTTCAACATACTTTTCGTAGTCGAGACCAAGTTGACCAAAAGTCTTCTGGCAGAAGTCACGAACAGAGTACAGTTCATTTGTTGCGACAACATAATCATCAGGAGTCTCTTGTTGAAGCATAAGCCACATTGCTTCAACGTAGTCACCTGCAAAACCCCAATCGCGCTTTGCATCCAGATTGCCTAGGAAGAGTTTTTCTTGAAGACCTAATTTGATACGAGTTGCAGCACGAGTAATTTTTCGAGTCACAAAAGTTTCACCACGGCGGGGACTTTCGTGATTAAAAAGAATGCCGCATGAAGCGTGTAGATCATAGCTCTCACGATAATTTATAGTGATCCAGTGGCTATAAACTTTTGCAACGCCATAAGGACTTCGTGGGTAAAAAGGCGTAGTCTCTTTTTGTGGTGTTTCAACTACTTTCCCAAACATTTCAGAACTGGAAGCTTGATAAAAACGAATTTGGCGACCGGTATCATCTTGTACGTCACGAATAGCCTCGAGTAGTCGTAACGTACCAACAGCAGTAACATCTGCGGTATATGTGGGCTGGTCGAAACTGACACGCACGTGGCTCTGGGCAGCTAAGTTATAGACTTCGTGCGGCTCAATTTCCCTGAGGAGTCGCATTAATCCATTGCCATCTGCAAGATCTCCGTAATGGAGATGTAATTTTGGCTCGTCACCATGAATAAGATGTTCGATTCTCTCTGTCCCGAACGTACTTGATCGCCTTCGAAGACCATGCACTTCATAGCCTTTAGATATCAGAAGTTCTGCCAGATACGACCCATCTTGACCAGTAATACCAGTAATAAGTGCTCGGCGCGACATGATTGAAAATATTCCAAGAAGAGAAAAATATTTATTGAACGGCACTCTCTACATTGCGCTACTCGTTGCAGCCGAAAGAGTAGCAGGGTATCGAAGTTGGTGAAATATTACTTTTATGCCTAATTACAGCTTATTTTCTTTTTAAAAAGTATGAATCATAGGTGCGTTTTATTTAGATGCCTTTGAGTAATGTTCTGTAGACATCAGCGTACTGCTGTGCTGTGGCCTGCCAAGAAAAGCTTTCCGCATGCCGACGACTTTGAATCGCGCGGGAAGGATTATTTTGAAAAGCCTGCGCAGCATTCATTACAGCTCTGGCCATCTCCGGTGCTTCGTATGAAGGGAAAAAGAAACCACTGTCACCAGCAATCTCTGGCAGGCTTGTACGGTTGGACATGACTACTGGTTTTCCGAACTGCATGGCTTCAAGTACTGGAAATCCAAATCCCTCCGTAAGGGATGGAAATACGAATACGTCACAATTTTTATACAGCCACTCTCTCTCCACATCAGAAATCATTCCAGGTAATAGTACCCGGTCAGTGAGTCCTAGCTGCTTAATCTTTTGAAGAACTTTCTTCCCATAAGGTGTTTCTGTCTTACCAGCTACGATGAGTTTATAGCCTGACAGGTGTTTCATCATTTCAACCAGTGATTGAAAATTTTTATGCTGCAGAAAATTGCCTATTGAAAAAAGAAAGGGGCCTTCTGGCATCCAATGAGGTCGATCAGTACCAACAACATTAGATTTTGTCAGTCCGAGTGGGATGACATGAATTGGTTTTGAACTCACATCGATATGGCGAGCAAGATCATCAGCAACAAATTGAGAGTCAGTGACAATCGCAGTTGCTCGTGTTACGAGTTTTTGGATACGGGCAAGTTGCCGGCGAGTTCGTTCCGGATGACTTTCAGAATCTGTATGTAAAAAGTTCAGGTCATGTACTGTAAGGACAACAGGTATCTGATCATTAAATGGTAAATACTTCGATAATTGATGCGTTACGTGCCAGAGTGCAGGTTGATGGGTCTTGTTAAAGTGACGGCCGATGGGCCGTATCCATTGTTGAAAGCGTTCTTTCTTCCAAGGACGCACTTGTATACTGCTGTAAGAACCTGCTGAATTATTTTCGAAGTAACGATCACTATTTTTAGGCAGAAAGAAAACAGGCTCAAAAAATTCGCTGGAGTGAGTGAGGAGTTCTCGAGCAAGATAAAGAGAGAAGCGACCTAGGCCACAGTTGATATGACGGAGTTTTTCAAGATCGATAACAATCTGCGGCAAAGGAGTAGATTGATTTGTACTCGTGCCGGTGGGTGTTGCAGTGCAACCTGTGGAATTCATAAATTAGCTGTCTAAAACCAAGAATTCGATCCAGATAAAAGTATTTCATTTTTGTTATTCATGTGAAAGACGAATTTCTGCAGGCTGTGAAATTTTCCAATAGATAGTATTTTCTGCGGGAAATGACTGGCAGTTGGAACAGAAAGCCGTCCATGCCATATTAGGAACGAAATTAACTGTTATGTTCCGTGTGAATTATTCTCCGTTCGATTCAATTTTCAATCTCCAGCATCAGAAAAAAAGCAGTCATGAAAATCCATGAATTTCAAGCAAAAGACCTCTTGCGCGCTGCCGGTGTGCCGGTTTTGGATGGGAAGATTGCACTTACGCCGGAAGAGGCTTCTCTTGCATTCCAGTCACTCGAAACTCCTGTATGTGCTGTGAAAGCGCAAATCCACGCAGGTGGCCGTGGAAAGGGAAGCGTGCAAGGCTCTGAGCAACGTGGTGTCGAACTAGCAAAGTCGGCAGATGACGCTTTTCGGATAGCTGAAGGTCTCTTGAATAATACCCTTGTGACGATTCAAACTGGACCAGAGGGTCAGGTTGTTCGGCAGGTATTCATCGAGAGTGGTTGTGACATTAAGCAGGAGCTTTACTGTGCCATTCTTGTTGATCGAGCGGCGGGATCACCAGTGCTCATTGCGAGTACTGCAGGTGGAATGGACATTGAAGAAGTTGCTGCAAAAACTCCAGAGTTGATTCTGTCTGAGCCTTTTGATCCAGATCGTGGACTGGGTGCATATCAGGCGCGTCTTATGGCATCACAACTTGGTTTGCCAACAGCTAGCTGGCGATACGCAGTACAATTTTTTCAAGCTCTCTGCAAAGCATTTGTTTCTCTTGATGCATCGTTATTAGAAATTAATCCATTCGTTCTTACTGGTGATGGAACTCTGGTTGCCCTTGATGCAAAAATGACATTTGACGATAACGCACTTTTTCGTCATAAGCGTGTTCTTTCACTTCGTGACGAATCTGAAGAAGAACCGGCTGAAATCAGAGCCGCTGCGGCAGGTTTGTCATATGTCAAATTAAATGGAGAAATAGGCTGTCTTGTGAATGGGGCTGGTCTTGCCATGAGTACGATGGATCTTGTGAAGTTTCACGGCGGCGAACCAGCCAACTTTCTAGATGTTGGTGGTGGTGCCAATGTGGAGCAAGTCACTGAAGCATTTCGGATTATTCTTTCAGATAGTCATGTGAAGGCAATATTAGTCAATATTTTCGGCGGTATCATGCAATGCACAACGATTGCAAATGCTCTGGTAGAAGCATCAAAAACAGTGGGTTTTACCGTGCCTCTTGTCGTACGCTTAGAGGGTACTGAAGTGGAGGAGGGTAAGAAGATTCTCGCCTCAAGTGACACTTCAATTATTACAGCAGATGGGCTTACGGATGCTGCCCAAAAGGTTGTGGAATCGATAAAAGCGTAACACTCTATTTTGTATTCACCGTTCCTCTTTAGATATAGCGAAGTTTCATGAGCATTCTTGTCGATCGTAACACACGTGTTATTTGTCAAGGTATAACTGGGAAAGTTGGTGAATTCCATACGCGAGGATGCCTCGAGTATGGAACAAGAATGGTGGGAGGTGTTACTCCCGGGAAGGGAGGAGAGAAAATTGCTGACCTCCCGGTATTCGATACTGTAGCCGAAGCCCGTGACGCAACCGGCGCGAATGCAACAATGATATTTGTGCCACCACCATTTGCGGCAGATGCCATTCTGGAAGCTGTGGCAGCAGAAGTCGAACTTGTCATAGCGATTACAGAAGGCATACCTGTACTCGATATGGCACGAGTCTTACCAGTAGTTGAAAATTCGAAGAGTGTATTAGTCGGTCCGAATTGCCCTGGGGTCATCACACCGGGACAATGTAAAATTGGTATCATGCCGGGCTATATCCATACCCCCGGAAACATCGGTGTGATGAGTCGTTCCGGTACGCTGACATATGAGGCGGTTTGGCAATTAACGCAACTGGGCCATGGCCAGAGTACATGCGTTGGCCTTGGTGGTGATCCGCTTGTTGGGTCAAGTTTCATTGACATCTTGTCACTCTTTGAAAAAGATCCTGAAACGCAGGCAATTTTGATGATGGGTGAAATAGGTGGCTCTGCAGAGGAAGAAGCGGCGGCGTATGTAAAGGAACATGTCACAAAGCCGGTAGCTGCCTTTATAGCTGGTCGTACCGCACCACCTGGAAAACGCATGGGACATGCTGGGGCAATTATTTCTGGTGGTAAGGGGACAGCAGAAGCGAAGTTAGAAGCGCTTCGTGATGCTGGTATTGAGATCGCAGAAACTCCGGCAGATATGGGAGCAGCAATGGTACGAGCAATTCAACAGAAAAACTAATTCCAAAATTATCAGGCGATATCTACGATAGATCGTAGTATACGAAACGACCTGCTTCTGTATGATCTGGTCATATGCTAGGCAACAGTCTAATCCGTTGGGGTCTTCGAAGATTCACCGGTGTCTTCGGAAGTATTTACTTGGTCTTCAGGTGGATAAATATCTTCCCAGGTTGATTGAATCACTCGCCATCGCCACCAATGATTTGCGTTGTACCGCTCCAATAAACCAACAAAACGATCGAGGTCATTGTCGTCAGGAGGTGCAATGAGAGCGTTCTTTGTGAATTCACCATCCTTCACAATATCTAGATAAGCTTCCGTATCATCACGCTGTTTATTACCATTCAAATCAACATAAGGCTCACTCCAGATATTTGGAGGATCAGGCACAAAAGGAGGAGGAGCTTTACCCGCAGGTAGCTCTTGTGAATCCGGAGGCATTGGCTTTTCAGGGTATACAGGCATCGAGTCGGCATTAAGACTTACCGTTGTCCATGTATCACCTGAAAGTAATCGTTCTCTTTTTTCACCATCTAGTTCAATAATACGGGCAAAAGTTCGTAGCATCGGTTCACCAAAATCAAACCGCAGATCAGAAGCCTGTAGCTGGAAATCTTTTGGAAGAGGTAGAAGGGATATGGCTACAAGGAAACCTCCTGCAGCAATAAAGCCCGCGACTCCACCGACAAATCCCCCACCAACTTTGTCAATAATTGAAAGGAGTTCAATTGATTCATCGGGAACATATTTTTGAATGATGAGATGAATACCAAGAGCTGTTCCGGCGGCTAAGACCACCAAAGAAACAGGGAATGCATACACCGGTGGAGTATCAATTGTGATAAGCAATTCAGTGAGCGATGGAATGAAAGTAAGTGCCACAATAAACGAGACGAGGGCTTGCATCCCTACGAGTACGGACCGAAATATTCCATGCAGAAATCCGTATGCGACAAGACCAAGAACAATAGCAATAGCAGCAAGGCCAGCTAATATTTGAAACATGTTTGCCAAAGGTAATATCATTCAATCATCTCACGCATCAGGAAATATGTGTTTTTACTTTGCTACTCGCATAACTTCATTGAGGCTCGTGATTCCAGCAAGTACTTTTTGAATACCAGACTGCTTCAGTGTTTTCATTCCAGACTTCCGACCTACGCGCCGTATGTCTTGGATCGATGGGCGCCCTATAAGAAGATCTCGAATACTGTTATCAAAAACAAGTAATTCATGAATCCCAGTGCGGCCACGATATCCCGACTCGATGCACGATGTGCATCCAACCTCTTTGAAAAGTGAAATAGTCTTTCCTGCAGGTACACCAAGTTTTTGCAGAAAATCATCTGGTGGTGTGTAAGATTCTTTGCATCTTTTACAGAGTACTCTTACGAGACGTTGCGCTAGAACTGCTGAAAGGGACGACTGTATAAGTGTGGTATCAATTCCGATATCAAGGAGACGTGTGATTGTCGTAGCTGAGTCGTTCGCATGCAGGGTTGAAAAAACGAAATGACCAGTGAGCGCGGCTTGCATGGCAATTTCGGCAGTTTCTTTGTCCCGAATTTCACCGATAAGAATAACATCCGGATCTTGTCGTAGAGTAGAACGAAGAATATTTGCAAAGGTGAGATCAGCGGCAACGTTTACAGCGGTTTGAGAAATGTTTTCAAGTCGATACTCAATTGGATCTTCAATAGTGACTATATTTTTTGAAAAGACATCAAGTTCTCCTAATGCTGTATAGAGCGTTGTTGTTTTTCCTGATCCTGTAGGACCGCAGACAAGCATCATGCCGTGAGGTTGCTGGATAATCTGTCGCATTTTCTTTGTGACAGAGTCACTCATACCAATGCCTTCGAGCCCATTTTTGACAATCTCTCCGTCAGAATCGAGTAACCTGAGTGCCATTTTCTCACCAAAGTTTGTTGGCCCCGAGGCTGCACGGATATCAAACTTATGGCTATTGAAAAGAACTGCAAATGTTCCATCCTGTGGTCGTCGGCGCTCAGCAATGTCCATGTCTGAGAGAACTTTGAGTGCAGAGATTGATGACTTTCCGTCCGCTGCCCAGAGTGTCGTCATGTTTTGCATAACACCATCAATTCGGCAGCGTACTACAATCTCCTCACCACTTTTTGGTTCAAAGTGTAAATCAGTCGCGCCATTTTTAATCGCTTTTTCAAATAACCCCTGTACGGTTTGTATTGCTTTTGAGCTGCTTCGATCCATTCCAGTGCCTTGACCATCAAGTGGTGAGCCATCTTTCTTGAGAAGAATAACAGCACTTTTTTCTTTGCTCGAAGCGATCTGTTGCATCGACTTATTAAGTAAGGATTCAACATTTTCGATCCCTGAAAGATTAGCAATTTTGATCAGGATTTTTTTGAGAAAGGCAACACATAAAATTCGTTCCTGCGAGGGAGCTTTTTTATCTCTTGTAAAGGTATAGGAGAAAAGACCACCAATAAAAATGATTGCAAAAATAGGAGTTGCGCTGAGTCCCCACATGTAGGTCGTTAAGAAAAACAAGGCACCAAATAAAACTGAAACTAATGGCCATAGAGAGTCCCCAAAAATGGATTCAGCGTCCGAAGCAATCCAAAGTGACGTGGATACCCACAGGACACTGAGTATTACCCAGAATCCACCGTTCCAGAGAATATGATTCAAGCTGTCTGGCGAAATCCAAAAATTCATTACGACTTTCTCAGGGCAAGTGATGAAAATTCTTAACGATTATTATTGAGGGCGACGACTGTTTCGACAAACACCCTCGCCTTATGTTATGAGGAACAAAATAATTACGACACAAAGTTTTTTGGCAAACAAACAGTAATATTGAATAAGAAAGGAAAGCAACCGTACCCCATTTCCATAATAGATTCGGCGTCAGGTTGAAACAACCTACAGGAAATCGTGGTTATCGCAGATAGTAGATGTCTCCTGTGGCAAGTTTGCTGACTATTCTTCCCTTTGGCTGGTAAACCTACGCATCAATAGATA
The DNA here is from genome assembly GCA_913052575.1 of uncultured Planctomycetaceae bacterium. Taxonomy (GTDB): domain Bacteria; phylum Planctomycetota; class Planctomycetia; order Pirellulales; family UBA1268; genus UBA1268. The sequence goes on along the minus strand of CAJXFK010000074.1, from coordinate 5,323 downwards.
CGAATATTGCACTTCATGTGGGTGTACGTCAGGGTAGTGATATCAAATGAAGGAGACACTTTGAAAAAGTTACTCAGTTACGATGCCGTTAAAAATATGAGTGGGGAAGATGTCCGTTATTTCGGTTCTATGTTCGCTTTTTCACTTCAAGTAGGACGCTCTCTGTATCACTGTGAGGAATTGGCCAACTTGCAATGCGGCGGGCGGTAACTGTTTTGAGATGGCCATGATGACGTGCTTCTTGTTTTTCCGATTCCCATCGCGGTCCTTTGATTACAAGTAAGCGGTCATAGGAATCACTGATTGGTTCAAACCAAGTCAGCAATTTTCGTAGTGGAGCAACAGCTCGAATGACTAGTGTATGAAAAGGGAGGTTACATTCCATTGCAGTCAGAACAACTTGTTGAGCTGGTTGATGATGAATTTTTAAGGGCAAATTTATTTCATTGAGAATTGACTGTAAGGCAGCTACGCGTTTCGTTGAAGTATCAGATAATTCAACAGTGAGATCATTACGCAAGATGGCAAGAATGACACCAGGTACGCCTCCGCCAGTGCCAACATCAAGAACATGTTCAGCTCTATTTATATGTGGACATAAGGCGGCGGTATCTGTGACATCTCGTTCAACAAAGTGTTGTACGTCTGTATGCCTAGTGAGATTGAGACGTGTATTCCATTCCCACAGGCTCTTTGCGTAAGCAGTGAGATACGGAATAACGTGGTCAGGTATATCAAGACCCAGTTCTATAGCCTCATTTTGCAGTGCATCGGCAAGAAAATCGTTAGTATGTTGACGTGGTGTCTGCATGAAGTGAGGAAACCCATTGGAATACAAGGAGGCAACAGTTTTTACTATGCGCGTCTAGACGAGGCACGAGATTTGTACGTTCAGTACCTTATTGTGTGATAAAGCTACCGAGACAATATCCTTCGTGCGACGGGCTGTGTAATGGCAGGTTCCAACGCATGACGCGCCTCATGCATTGCAGTTGCAAGTGGGGCATCATTATTTAAGAACGTGCCAGTTGAATCGGGACGGGCAGTTTGCTGGACTTGGAGATCTGGTGTCACGCCGACTCGGCTGTACGGTTTGCCAGTTGGTGAATAAAAATGAGCAGTGGTTAGTCTCATACCAACACCAGCCACATCGAGAGGAAAAATTCCTTGAATTGATCCTTTGCCATAGCTTCGGGTGCCAATAATTTTACCTCGTTTATGATCACGAATAGCACCAGCAAAGATCTCACTTGAGCTTGCTGAATCACCATCAATGAGGAGAGTCAGAGGAATATGCCAAGTTCCTCTGTGGCTTGCAGTGTAGTTAAAATCTTCTTCAGGGCTTCGCCCTCGTGTTGCCACAACAAGACCACGATCAATAAATAAATCAGATATGTCGACAGCTGCGGAAAGTAATCCACCTGGATTTCCTCGAAGATCAATAATGAGAGATCGCATTCCTTGGGCATCGAGTTGCCGCATAGCGTGATCAAGATCAAAAGCAGTTGTTTTCTGGAATGATGTGATATGGAGATAACCAATACCCATCGATTTATCGAGCAACTTAACACCTTCGATACTCGGGACTTCTACGTACTCTCGTCGTACAGTCATTGCTCTTGCTGGTCCAACACCTCGTAGAACGGCAAGGGTGACACGTGAGCCCTCGGGTCCTTGGAGTAATTGTGCAGCAGCATCGACATGCATACCGCCGATAGGCGTACCAGCAATTCCGATTAAATGATCACCAGCTTGCAGCCCTGATCGCTCAGCGGGACTCCCTTGAATTACATGGACAACTAAGAGTCCGTCTTCTGCGCTTTTAAGTTCAACGCCAAGGCCAACAAAGTTCCCTTCAATTTGAGCATAAAGATCATTTAATTGGCCGGTCGTTAAAAATGCAGAATATTCGTCGAGACCACCAACAGATGCAGCAGTCATTTCAAGAAAAGTAACAGCTGGTCGCACGCCAACAACTGTTTGAGCAGAGCGTACGATCCAGTTTGCAGCAGTCTCAGCGTCGTGAAGCGTTGCTATCTTACGACCCTTGATAATGTGTTGCATGTGCTCCTGGAACAAAGCAATCCGATCAGGTGTTGCTTGTCGTGCGTGAAGATATTGAAAATCTGGATCATGAATTGCGATCTGAAGAGCTGTGCACCCACGGCTGATAAGCTTGTGAAAGTCAGGGTGAGAAACATGATGAGAATTAATACGACCAAGACATTCGATGAACAGTTGATGTGCTTCGTTCTCTGTAATTTCGCGAAGGGCTTCTTGGTACGCTTTCTCAGCAGATCGACGACTTAGATCACAATGAATTTTCGCAAGATCATATCGCTGATACAATTCATTAGAGAGTTTACCTTTGCGAGCAGCAGTTTCACAAAGACTCACAAGTTCCGGCCATTGACCCGCAGCCTCAAGTTTTGTTGATCGGACAGCAAGGTCATCGATAGCGAGTTCGCTAGCAATAGTTGGATGTACAAATTGACTGACAACTATTGTGCCCAATACGAAGGCCACAAGAGCCTTCATAGGAAAAATTCTCCATCGAAAAGTAGGACAGTTCTGAGGGGTCACTGTCAACGAGTGGAGTGGAGTAGTAGCACGCACAGGCAATCCATTTTTCTAGCTGGCTTCGACAACGGCACGAAGCGGTCTATCCCATGACCGCTTCAGATTATGGATCACATTTAGAGACTGGTCAAAAACAAGTAAGAGGCAAACGTGAAAACCTGTACGGAATCAGTCCTTAGTCTCGGATTGACTGCTGTAACCCGCATTTTTAACCCATTTTTCCCGAAAATGTCGCTTCGTTGGTACGATAAAGATTCCGATTTTCCTTGAAATACCAAATGACCACTTCCCGTGACGTAGAAGTACCGCCAGACACTCCTCCGCAGACGCTGATCCTTCTCGATCGTGTGCGACGTGGAGATACTGCTGCTGTTAATGGACTCCTTGAGAGGCACAGAGCGGCCATTCGAAGGATGATTGATCAGCGTCTTGATCGAGTTGTTCGAAAACGCGTTGATGCGAGTGACATAGTTCAAGATGTTCTTGTTGAGGCAAATCGAAGATTAGGTACCTACCTAACAAATCCAACAATGCCGTTTCAATTATGGCTTCGCCATATGGCGCGTGACCGAGTCATTGATGCTCATCGACGTCATAGGGTGGCTGGATCTCGAAGCCTAGATAAGGAAGTATCACTAGACGCTCCAGTGGATTCAGATCAGTCACAAACAAATCTTGCACAGAAGATTGCTGATACAGAGTTGACTCCGGCTGCTGTTGCGACGTGGCATGAACTTGAGCGACGTTTCGCTGAGGCTGTTGAAAATCTTGAAGAAATAGATCGTCAGATTGTTTTGTTGCGTCATTTCGAACATATGTCGACCGCAGATGTCGCAAAGGCTCTCGGGCTCACAAAACCAGCAGCGGGCATGAGATACATGCGTGCAATGCGGCGTCTCCGAGTCTTACTTAATGATGTGAGCTAGCTTTGGAACAGAATGTCGTCAAATGTATGTAGAAGGCCTAATATCCTTTGTTCTTATTAATATAAAAATCTAGTATTCGGACAGCACCGTGCCAACAACAGACACCGATAACCCAATTGAAGAAGAGCTCTCACCAGATGCGGAAGAGCGGTTAGCAGTACTGTTGGAGGATTTAACAACAGGGCCTATTGATCAAGCTCACGACAGGCTAGAAAAGCTTTGTCTTCAGCATACCGATCTGGCAAGACAACTCAGAGAATTATTTGCGACTGTCTCTGTGACCGATGCAGTGGCCATGGAATCTACCATCATCATGCTTGATGGAAGTGTGGATGCAACGAGTATCACTGAAAATGATGCAGGTTCATTCCGCGGAGATGGTTTTATGCCAGGGGCCTCGTCGCTACCAGTTCAATTTGGGGAGTATGAGCTCCTCGAAGAGATTGGACGTGGTGGCATGGGGATTGTGTATCGAGCAGTACAAAAAAGTCTTCAAAGAGTTGTTGCAGTAAAAATGCTCCTACGTCGTGACCTAGCAAGTCCGGCAGATCTCTCAAGGTTTCGCAGTGAGGCCGAGGCTGCTGCTCAATTAGATCATCCGGGGATTGTTTCTATTTTTGAGGTTGGTGAGCACGATGGTCACCCGTTTTATTCGATGCGATATATCGAAGGCACAACGCTTGCGAAACGGCTACAAGCTGGACCAATTCCGCCAAGAGAAGGTGCAATGATATTGCTTCGTGTGGCTGAAGCAGTGCAAAGTGCTCACGCCCGCGGCGTTCTTCATCGTGACCTCAAGCCATCAAATATTCTGATTGATCTCGCTGGTAAACCGCATGTCTCTGATTTTGGCCTAGCTAAACGGCTTGAGGGCAATCAGACAATGACGCATACGGGGGCAATTCTCGGTACGCCGTGCTACATGTCGCCAGAGCAGGCTGCTGGTAGTCGTGGAGATGTAGGAACCGTCAGCGATGTATGGAGTCTTGGCGCAATTCTCTATCAAGTCCTTGTTGACCGCCCACCATTTCAAGCATCAAGCCCAATGGATACGTTGCTTGCTGTCTTAGAGGTTGATCCGCCACTTCCGCGCTCGATCAACAGCCAAGTGAATCGTGATTTGGAAATGATTGCGCTCAAAACCTTACAGAAACCCCAAGATCTGCGATATGCATCAGCAATTGATCTTGCAAACGATCTCAGAGCATTTTTAGCGGGTGAGCCTATCGCTGCTCGTCAAGGAGGAGTACTTGATGTTGTTTCACGGCTTCTTCGAGAAACACACCATGCTGTTGTCCTAGAGAACTGGGGACTCCTTTGGATGTGGCATTCTGTAGTTGTGTTAATTCTTTCAGTAATCACCGATGTACTTGCTTGGCAGGGTGTTGAAAGTCGCTGGCCGTATGTTGCATTATGGACTGGTGGTCTTGCGTTATGGGCACCGATCTTTTGGGCACTGCGATATAGAGCTGGTCCGGTTACAGCGGTTGAACGACAAGTTGCTCATATCTGGGGCGGCACAATGATCGCCAGTATGCTACTTTTTTCCGTAGAGGAGTTGCTCGGCCTACCGGTACTTAAGCTTTCACCGGTTCTTGCACTACTGGCAGGACTTATGTTCTTTGCTAAAGCAGGAATTTTATCCGGCATTTTTTACATACAGTCGATTTGCTTATTTGCTACAGGTTTGATCATGTGTGGTCTTCCTCAGTTTCAGCATATTCTTTTTGGGCTTGTAAGCGGTGGATGCTTTTTTATGCCCGGGTTGAAATACTATCGACAACTGACCGAGTCTGAGCGATAGCCTGCTGAAACTT
>CAJXFK010000073.1 GCA_913052575.1 uncultured Planctomycetaceae bacterium | reverse complement strand
TCAAGAAATAGTGCAAACACTGTCATGTCGCCGAAATCCATTCTAATTTCACATGAAAAAGCAGCATCATGATGCTGAACCTATATCAGTCGTGTCATCACTCAGGTTGTCCTCGTTCTGATTATTTTCTTCATCGGAATTCGTAGAAGATTTTTCATTCTTTACAAGTGGATGCATCGGGCCTGCCCACGCATCGTAGATAACAAGCATGTTGAGCATGCCTGCAAGCACTGTATAGAGCGTGCCGAGCTCAAAAAATCGTCCGAGCTTATGGTGCCACATTGAAACCTGATCAGCGCGGAATTGTTTAAATGGCGGTCGATCCCAAAAATCTAACTCAAATATGTATGGATCATTGGTCACAAGTTGGTCCGCAAATTCACGTGAGACGAGCTGTCCCTCAAGAAGTGGCGGTGTCATCCATCCAGCAATCCAAAATGGTTCGTGATTCGTGCCCGTCATAGAGACTGACTGCACAACTGCTGGCACTGCAGCGACTCCGATACCTGCATGACAAACAAACCACCAACGAGTATCGGTGGGTCGCCATGATGCATAGACAACCCGCCCATCACCGAGCCACAGCCCAGCAACAAACAGTGTCAGAATAACCGACATGTACAGAGCGCCTTTTTTCGTGCGACCCTGATACAGATGCCCAAGCCCGGGTACCAACCATGCAAGGAATGCAGCGAATTCAGGCTGTTTCAGATTGATTGCTGAACCATCATCCGGAGAGACCGCAACGATTCGACGGCGGGATGATGCCTGCAAGGCGGGAGTCATACGTTTTGCCACAAAAATATTCCGATACAAACAGGACACAGATGGCGACTAACTCTCATCTTAACCAAATGAGATGAGAATGTAGTAGATGCAGCGAATATTCCCGTTTATTCAAATAATTTCCGAACAGCCCGAACTCGTCCCACTGGTTGTTCCAGCCGGCTACTATGACCAGCATCAGTTCTTGTAAGTGGATCGCTGTATTCATCCACCGGATACAACTCTCTCCAAACTCTTTCAACTGTTGAAGGATCGAGGTGACGGAGCCCATCACCAGCAGCAGCAGCCAAGGAGAGATGGGTGAGTCGGCTGACGAGACGAGGAAGTCCACCAGCAAAACGAGTGATCGTATCTGCCGTGGCAGATGGAATAATTGCTGGATCACCACCGACTCTTTGTATTGAAGCTGATAAAAACGCACCAACATCATCACTCTCCCACGGCTCAAGAACAATGCGTAGAGCAGCCTGTTTGCGAAGTGATTCAGGAATATTTGATAGTGAAGACGTTGTTGCAGTCCCAACAACTGTTGTCCAGCTAAAGCGTGGTTCAGCACTATGGACGAGACGCTCGATTCCCGAGATTGTATCGGCAGGAGCTTGATCAATGTCATCGATAAGGATGACTGTGGGCCGTTCCATCAGTCGATTTTCACGGAGCCTGTTTTCCAATTTCTGCCAATTTGTTATTGATTCGCAACGACTTGCATGGTCTAGCGGAAGCCTTTCAATGAGAAACTGCAGCCATTCCCCCTCAGGCATACCGCGCAGTGACAGCAACACTGCCTCAGCACCGAGTCCACCAAAACAGCGGAGGGCCATTGTAGAAAGATGACTCTTCCCAACTCCCTCGATACCAGCCACGATCGCAAATCGCTGCCGCTCTTCACAAATCCACTCTAAACGAGCAAGCGCCTCCTCCTGAGGCTTCCCGCAATAGAAAGAAGCCGGAGCAAGGGTTCCCTCGAAAGGATTCGCTGTAAAGTTCCAGTTGTTGCGTACCATAGGAGAAGGTTGTACGAATTTAAGGCAGCCACGTCATGAGGAATCGTCACCTATTTTTTCAATGTATTCATCGGAACCCTATTTATGAGCCAGCGATTCTTCCTTTCCCAAACTCCCACGGACGATACCACCGCAATTGAAGGTGATGAGGCTCGGCACCTCTCTCGTGTTATGAGAGTCAAGACCGGTGATCTGGTCGAATTGTTTGACGGTCAAGGCACATCATGGTCTGCGACTGTAATGTGTATCGAACGCAATAAGGTCACGCTGCATCTTGACGCAAAATACACTGATAAGACATCCCAGCAACCGGTCGTCACTCTCGCTGTCGCGCTACCAAAAGGTGAACGCCAAAAATGGCTGATTGAAAAGATCACTGAACTTGGGACAGACTATCTCATCCCTCTGACCACAGCACGGTCTGTGGCACAACCAACTTCTGCTGCAATATCTCGACTGCGACGTGGTGTGGTCGAGGCCTGTAAACAATCGAAGCGGAATCGGCTTCTTGAGATTACGCCATCCCAATCACTCGACACGCTTCTATCCACGGCATCTATAAAAACACGCATTCTTGCCTGTCCCACGAGCAGTGATTCGATGCAGTCAATACTTTCAACACCAGTGGAGGAAATACTGATTGTCATCGGGCCAGAAGGTGGCTTTACAGAAGAAGAAATTGATTTCTCACGTGCGCATGGTTTTCGACACATGTCACTCGGACAAAATACTCTTCGCATTGAAACCGCTGCCATTGCAGCAGCCGTACTTGCCGGGCAATGCCAGCGGTCTCTCAGCTAAAGAGCCTCGTGTTGAGTACAACTTCGGATTTCGGGCCGCACATCAAAGACTTGCGACCTCTCCACCTGCTCTCGTTCCGAGTGCTTTAAATAAAGAGTATTCGATGGTATCACGAACAAAGTGCGTCGACCCGTCACAAAGAAGGAATACAACACCACCAATATGGCTGCTACTGAAGTGCACAATATGATTTGTGTGGTTTGGCGTTTTCCCTGACATCATCCCGCTTTGTCCAACATGACCAAGCACAAGAGAACCCGGTCCTTCTTTCATCATCGGCATCATCGCCATACCAGCATCTCGATGAACATCTGGAACAGCCGCGTACCATGTACTATTGGCAGCGTATGGCCCTTGATCAAAAAAATCATGAATATGCTTTCGTTCACCTACACAAATTGTTGTTGAAAGCCCGTCAGAAATATCTTTGAATTTAATTTCACTGTTACGAAAGAACACACCATTGCCCTGACCGCTTTGAGTCGTCACGTTATTCCAGCCAAGAACGGCAACGTAGTTTGATGTAGGAAGGATGACCGTTCCACTCCCATTATTTACAGTAAAAGAATCTGGCGCTGTGTCCGTTGGGCAGAGAGACTCACCAAGATTTGCCTCTGCTGCTCTGGCTTCATTTGTCGTGCCAACTGACTCAAGTGACTGGTCGATCGAATCAAACAGGGCTACCTGTTCTTTATACGGCAAAAGAAAGAAGCTCCATGCATACCCTTTGCTTGTCTCGCTCGTAGATGAATCTATTGCCGATACCCCCGGGGAAAGATAACCCGGAGGCAGATGCCGATTTGCATCGTAGGAAGTGTGGATAGCAAGACCGGTCTGCTTGAGATTATTGACGCATGTCAATCTACGAGCAGCCTCACGAGCCTGCTGCACCGCCGGTAAAAGAAGCCCAACCAAGACACCGATGATGGCAATGACAACAAGCAGTTCAATGAGCGTAAATCCTCTGTAATAATTCCGGATAGACATAGTGTTCCTCAGCGCGTGTGGATAGATAAGCAGCGCGCAATAGCACGGAGCTGCTCAAACGGGTGAAAGAGATGCAATCAACCTTCAGCCCACGCAGGGAGGCGGTGTAAGCGGAGCGGGACGCTCACCGTGAAATACGTTATGAGACTGTTCTGGTGACTCAAGATACAGCTGACCGCAACACACGGCAACAACCGGTGCAAGAGGTATTGCCACACCTGATGCGAACCACTCGCCGAGGATACCACCGCAGGTAAGCAATGATTGCAGAATCACCATGTGCTCAGACATTACTTCGAGCTTTGTGATACAGCGATTGCCACTCGGCTGATCATGCTGTGATTGATCCTCCTCACAACATCCCCGCTCTCCGGCTGACGACAGATACTCATACTCAAAGCAAACCTCTTCATCAAACATGTCATGCTTGGAATTTTCTTCTGCTGATACCGGTTCTGCTGCACTGGATTTTGAGCTCTTCGCTGTACAGCATGTTTGCTGCACATGCTGTTGGGAATCGTTCTCAGATGACGCATCGCGTTGTTTCACTCGACGCTGTAAAGCACAAAGAACATCTTCAGAAACACCGTGCTGCTTTGCCCATGCCAGTGTTTCGTCCGGCGTATGACAACAACACTTCTGAAAGCACTGTTTTGCTGACATACAGCCACACGGTTTATTCATACACGGAAACGGCGTTGTGCAGTCTTTCACTGCTCGTTTTCCCCAAGTTTCCCCTACAGAAAGTCTTGACTGAGACGTCATTGCATCGACGGGAAGTGGGAGACCTGAGACCACAAGTGCATGCCAAGAAACGATGCACCACACCGTTATTCGCCACATAATATTTCGTGTCCGAAACATGACTCACAGTGTACTCATGACAATCTGAAGCTCTACACCTTGGCTCAGATCTTATTGCTCAAATCTTCGTTCACAAGCTGATTCACAGCTGCCAGGAGCTCCTTTGTAGCCTCTGCCCGATGTGTTGAAACTGCCTCAACGGCAACCCAGCCCCGATAACCTCGTTCTTCAAGTACTGCCAGCACTGGTGGCACGTCGACTTGACCAGTACCCAATGGAACTGCTCTTCCGTGTCCGGCAAACGCTCCGGCGACAGCGTCTGTGGCATGGACATATCCAATATCAGCAGCCAACGTCATAGCAGCCTCCGCGGGATCGTATCCGTGAACAAGGAGCGCCCCGGTGACCAGATGTACCTGGAGACTTCCCTCTGGCACCGCTTCAATGACCTGGCGTAGATCTTCTGGACTCGACTGACCAGCCTCAGCACAGAAAAATGCACCAGCTTGCTGCCCGGTGCGCCCAAGATCAGTAAGCACATCGATGAGCACCTGCCAGTTTCCACTATCTTCTTTTGCTGGAATATCACCGAGACGACCGAGTAACACTGTCGCACCGAGCCGCTGTGCCTGAAGCATCATCTGCTTCGTCGCACCAACCCGAGCTTCGAGCTGGTCTTGATCTGAGTACCCTCGTCTCGTTGGAAATGACACAGCCGCTACTTGTAGACCTGCATCATCGAGCCACTTACGAATTTGACGGACACCTGTTTCAGAAAGTGTCAAAAGATCGATGCCATATCGACCATCTATTTCAATGCCACCGACACCAAGTTCTCGAGCGACTGAAAGTGCCCGCCGAAAGTCAGTGTCGAGCGATACAATGGGAACGGCAAGACGTGAGGAGTTCATAGGACTGTTAGTGAATTTGAATATTGGTGGAACTGATGCTCGTTCGGTATGAGTCTAGTTGTTCGAGTGACTCGTAGCGTAGACCCTCTTGTATAGTACTCTGCCACTCGATGGTTCACGAGTAAGAGAAGGGATCCTGGTATCTGATCCTGTTTCTCACACACAGTCTGTGTATCATAGAAGGTATGTCGACGCCTGATGATGTCATTACCGCACTGGAACACCTTGCCCCACTCAGACTTGCAGCTGAATGGGACAATGTTGGCTTTCTTGTCGGAACAAAACGTCCGACGATCCAGCGTGTCATGACCTGTTTGACACTTACGATGGAGATCGCTCGCGAGGCTGTGTCCCAAAAAGCTGATCTGATTGTAACGCATCATCCACTCCCTTTTCGACCAGTCAATCGTATTACTGAAGCGACGGCAACGGGTGAGATTCTCCTCGAGTTGTTGACAGCAGGCATCGGAGTATGGAGTGGTCATACTGCATGGGACTCAGCTGCACAGGGAATAAACGCGATGCTTGCTGACATGCTCTCTTTGCAAAACATAGCACCTCTTGAACCTGACGAGGCCGATCCTCACGTAGGGTTCGGACGCGTTGGCACTGTCTCATCGCAGAAAACAGTGGGCATGATTGCGCAGCAGCTCGCATCTGCCTTAGGCTGTCCTGGGTGTCACGTTGCCGGTAAGACGAGCCTTCCGGCGAATCGAATCGGCATTGTCTGTGGAAGCGGTGGTGAATCCGTACCCGTTGCTGCCGCTGCTGGGTGTCAAACGCTTGTAACTGGTGAAATCAAGTTACACGATGCCCTCACAGCTCTCACTCACAACATGGCAGTCGTCTCCGTTGGCCATCATTGCAGTGAACGGTTTTCTATGGAACGAATGGCTCAGGAATTACACAAGGCCCTTCCCGATCTTTACTGTTGGGCGAGTCTCAAAGAAGCAGATCCTCTCCAGTGGCTCCCGGCTACATAGTCCTTCCTATTCTCTGACAGATTTGTATCCGAACAAAAAAAATCATGAGTCAATTTCTCACAGCACTGCCAGTATTTAACGAAGAAAAGTACGTCCAAGAAGTTCTTGATCAGGTGCTTCAACACACGGACCACGTACTAGTCGTGGATGATGGCTCAACAGATAACACAACGTCCATATTGAAAGAAAGGGTGAAGGCACGCGGTGATGTCACCGTTATCCACCACGAGACAAACCGTGGTTATGGTGCAGCTCTCGCCACGGCTTTTGCATATGCACTTCACCCCCGAGAAGATGGAACGTGTTGGAAAGGTCTGATAACTATTGATTGTGACGGTCAACATCAGCCGCAGCTTATTCCTTCATTCATTGCCGCACTTGAGAAACCTGAAAACAATCCTCCTGATATTGTCAGTGGAAGCCGCTACCTGGAACGTCTTCCGAACAATGACGCAGCGCCAGAGGGCCGTAGACGTATCAATATGGAAATTACACATGAGATCAACCAGCGGCTCGGACTGTCACTGACCGATGCTTTTTGTGGATTTAAATCCTATTCTCGGAAAGCGCTTAAATCGCTTCCAGTGACAGAGACAGGCTACGCAATGCCACTGGAAGTCTGGGTACTGGCGGCTGCAGCAAAACTCAACATTGTCGAAGTACCGGTTCCACTGGTCTATCTAGATCTCACGAGAAGTTTTGGTGGGGCTCTCGATGATGGAACAACTCGGATTGCCCATTATCGTGAGATTCTTGAACGAACAATCCGTTCGATACGTGCTAGGAGTGGCGTTGATCCCGGTGTCGGGTATGGTGTGGGTTCCCCTGCCATGAGAGTCGACGCTTGAGTAACCACCCGCGCTTTGATCGCCGTAGACATCAACCGCCTCCGGATTCCGGTGGACGGCTGTTTGATCCTCCAATTACACCGGATCCGACCGATCCGGCGATTGCAATTGACCACCTTGTTGATAACAACAAGCTCTTACGAACAGCCTTTGATACCCAGGTGGGGGACCTCAAACTCTGGGAACTTGTTGCGGCAACAAGACGTGAAATATTAACGGTCGCCACCGAGTACACGTCAAGTTACCGAGACGTCAGTCGACCTTCAAATACAGCCGAATGGATAGCAGCTCCAATCATCATGGGAGGCCATCAGCCGGATCTTTTTCATCCAGGGGTCTGGCTTAAGAACTTTGCGATTGATGCCTACGCTCGACGCCTTGGAGGCACTGCAATCAATCTCATTGTTGATACTGACTACTGCCGTACAACAAGTGTTGGAGTTCCCGTTGGAACGCCTGACTCCGCACGATTGGAATATGTTCCTTTCGATCAATCAAGTCAACCGATCGCGTGGGAAGAACGAGGTGTCGAAGATATAGAATGTTTTCGTTCCTTCGGTGACCGAGCCTCTGATCTCCTCACACCACTTGTGCCTGATGCTATCCTTCGACGATGGTGGCCACTTGCTGTTGAAAGACTTCATGAAAGTCATCGCCTTGGTCTTGCGATTGCACAAGCAAGACACCAGCTTGAAGAACGCTATGGCCTTGAAACGATTGAAATACCGGTCAGTGAGTTGATGCGACTGCCAACTGTCATGGTCTTCATGTCTTGGCTCCTTGCAAGAAGTCGTGAACTGCACAGTGCATACAATGCGGCCTTGGGTCGTTACCGCCGTCGACATCGACAGCGAGGGCGAACGCGCCCAATGCCAGATCTTGTTGAAAGAATTGAGGACACCGCAGAGGGCCCATGGTTCGAAGTACCTTGGTGGATCTGGTCAGAGGATGACCTCCAGCGACGGCGTGTCTTCGCAAACACCAGTACACCAGGTGTCCTTATCTTGTCGGATATGGAAACATTGCGAGTCGAACTCCCTATTTCACTCGACACACCACCCTCGAAATGGGTCGATGCCCTTTCACGAATGGAAGAACACGCCTTGCGGCTACGGCCACGGGCCATCATGACCACACTGATCGCCCGCCTACTTGTTGCAGATGTCTTTGTGCATGGAATTGGCGGTTCGGCATACGATGAAATTACTGATGATATTGTCCACACACTCACTGGTTGCCAACCACCACGGCATGCCGTGGTTTCAGGGACACTTCACCTACCACTAGAAGCCCAATTCCCAGAACTCTCGCAGCGTCACCCGCTGGCAGAACTTGCTGAAGTGCACCGAACACTCCGAGACCTTGAGTTTCATCCAGAATGCCACCTTGAGCCGCTCTCGAGCCAGCCAGAGGCAGTCCGAGATCTGATTACAGAGAAACAACGGTGGATCGATACAAGTCCTACAGCGACACTTGCTCGCCGACGCTGTCATGAAATCAGGACTACAAATACCCGCCTTGCCTATTACACGCAGTCTGTGCGACGCCAATTATTGGACCGTGTCGGACCACTCGCAGCGTCTATTCGAGCAGAAAAAATTCTGCAAACTCGCGACTTTCCATGGTGTTTTTTCCCCGAAAATCAACTTCGTGAGTTCCTCCTACTGGAAATGGATTGAGTTTCGACATATCGTGTCGTGTAACGGAATGAATTTTTACCTCCTAGGGACAGGAGACAACATGCTGTCGGAACGATCTACCCGTACATCTTCACCATCGCGGACAGGTTCTTTACGTAAGAAATCTCGTCGCGGTCAGCCAACACGAAGTAGTCGGTCAGCCACCGTCAAGAAAACTTCGCGTGTTCGAAAACGTTCGACAACTCAGTCTAGTTGTGACGTTCGGCCGACGACGGTCGTGGCACCCCAGAAAAAAACAAAGGCGACATCGTCTCGTCATCGTAGTCACTCCGCTGCAGTGACTACCGTCGAAATCAGACCATCGGGCACTGTCTTTAGCCGTCGTTCAAATACAAAGCGTGAGGCTATTCATCACCTTCCAGAGCATCCACCCGTTGACCTTACTCCTCCAGCGTGGATGCAAGAAGAATGCCAGGTAGGACCTGCACAAGCTGGTGATCAGACTGAGATCCTTCAACTTCTTTCTGGTCTACCATCACCACCGAGCCGAGCCGAATTTCATGCAGCTGTTGATCATCCAGAACATGATTCAGCAAACAGACTAGTTGCTCGACTTGCTGGACGAATTGTAGGTCACATTGAAATTGCACCTCGCACAATCATGATTGGATCTGCTCCTGTAAAGGCAGCTGTACTTGATCGAGTTGCGATTCTTCCTGAATGCCGAGGTGCCGGACATGGGCAACGACTTGTACAGGCAGCGGAACAGAGAATGCATGAACTTGGTGTTGTAGCTGCGTTTTCAAGAACACGAATTGCAGCATCGTTCCATGATTTGGGATGGAGTGTTTTAGGTCGTGACTGTGCATCACCAGGTCGTCCAGCCGACATACTGTCTCGCCTGCTTGCGAAGCCCGAGCGTGAAGGGCCCGAAGTAACTATGCGACAGTGGAGGCATGTTGAGCTTCCAGCAATCTTGAGAATTTACAACCAGAATGCTGATCGATTCGTTGGCACAACAGCTCGCAGTGAAGCGTATGCTCGATGGCTAGTGAGCCGCAGAGCCTTTGATTCAATTATTGTCGCACTCCAAGGTAATGATCGTTACGACTTACACGAAACAACTGCCAAGATAGTTGGATACTGCATCCAGGTAGGTGGCCGTGTTCTCGAAGTCATGGCAGACCCTGAATATCGTGGTCTTGAACGAGAAATTCTTGCCCGCGTATGTGCTGAAGCAATCGAAAACGATCGGCAAGAACTTATTTATGAATCAAGTCCAACAGACCCTCTCCATGAAGAGGTCCGTGGACCAGCATGTGAGGACCTGGAGACAGCCGTCACCTCACGTGTTGCACCTCAGGACCGGATGATTGTGGCTCGTGTTTTTGACCCACAGGGCCTCCTAACGGCACTCGCTCCAACACTTGCTGACCGAGTTGTCAAAGCCGGTATTCGAGATACCGTTGAACTTGGTTTCGACAGCGATACTTTCCGAGGATCAGTGACGATTCCAAGTGCTACGGGTGATGAACCCCGTGAAGCTTCTGTACAGCCAGGCCGTGTCGGGCGAAGTTATTTGAAACTTGCTGATGACGAATTCACACGACTCGTCTTGGGGCAGTGTGATCCACTCGAGGCAACCACAGCCGGACGTCTTGAGCCATCAACACAATTATCACAAAAGCTTGCTGAACAACTCTTTCCAAGATTGCCGCTATGGTGCCCCATGTGGGATGACGTACCGTCATAGCAAGTGTTAAGGCTTGTAGTAAGCGTCAAGGTTCAGGATAAGCGTTAAAGGCTCATGGTAAGCGTTAAAGCTCAGGACAGTACTTATGAACTCTCGGCAGCGGTCCCGTTGACAAGCCATTGATCGGCCCATGTGCGGACATCATCAAGGCCTTTTCGGTCACAGAAGTCGCCGAGCGTTTCGTCCTGTTGCCGTTCAGTCTTGTAGCAGGCTAACACCGCTGTAATTTCTCGAGAAAGATCATCGAAGGGAACCACGTCTTTGTACTTCTCATTGAGCCGATCACCGAGCAATCTGCCGCCAAGAAACATCGTGTATTTGTCTTTTGTTCTTCCGACGATACCAATATCTGCATTATATGGCCTTGCGCATGCATTCGGGCATCCTGTCATCCGTAATGTGAAAGCATCTCTATCTAAACCAAGTTTCGCGACTTCCGGCTCGAGTGTGTCGATCAAACCGGGCAACACTCTTTCACTTTCTGCGACAGCAAGCCCACATGTTGGTAACGCCACGCATGCCATGCTCCATCGTCTGAGTGTTGAAATCTCTTCTGATGTCTTTACACCATGATCGTGAAGAATTGTTGCAATCCGTTCTCGGTCACTTTCATCCAAATCAGTAAACAAGATGCTTTGATGGGCCGTGATTCGTACACCGGGACCAATGTCGTTCAAAATTTTCCGTAATGCGGTTTTTAACTGGAATCCTTCACGGTCAATGATTCGGCCATTTTCAATATTTAAACCATAGAAAAACTTGCCGTCACCCTGCTCATACCAACCAATATGATCATCGAACCCGTATACATCGACGTCATGGCAAGCGGTAAGTGGCTTCCCGAAATACTCTTCGACCTTTTCTCGGAACGCATCAAAACCCATGTTATGAATTGTATATTTTAACCGGGCTACCTTTCGATCTGAACGATTTCCATAGTCTCGCTGTACTTTTACAATGGCGACAGCAATATCAATAACATCTTCTGGTGGAACAAAACAAAGACGCTTGGCTAGTGCAGGAAAAGTTTTGGCAGCGCTTGGTGTCACTCCCATGCCACCACCAGCAAGAACGTTATAACCAAGAATTTTTCCATTTTCATGAATCGTCAGGTAGCCCAAGTCATTCGCGTAGACATCAACACAATTGTCTTCAGGTAGTGCAAATGCTGTTTTAAACTTTCGTGGCAAATATGTCGGGCCATAGAGTGGTTCAACTTCGTGCCCATCCACCCCGCCTGATGCGAGTGTTTTTTCTCCGGTTTCATCATCTGTGAGCCAAATCTCATGATACGCCGTCGTTCGAGGTGCGAGCGCCTCTGCGATTTGCTCAGCCTTTTCCATCATTTCATCACGAACTGTATTGTTACGAATGGGAGCAGGGCAGCACATGACATTTCGTTCAACATCACCGCAGGCAGCCAGCGTTGTTAATTGGATGTCATTAATCTTTTGAATGTATGCCTTGAGATCTCCCTTAATAACACCGTGATGCTGAATACCCTGCCGAGTCGTCAATCGAACACTACCATTGGCAAGATCATCTCCGAGATCAATTTGTGCCAACATTTGATCTGCCGTGAGTTTCCCACCTGGAATTCTCGTACGAATCATGAAAGAGATTTTTTTTACCCGCTTTTCACCAGGCTCTAACTTTTTCTTATCACGATCCGCCTGCTGATACGTCCCATGATTCTTCAACAGTTGAATACTTCCCTTACCAAAACCCGCCTCTCCGTCATGCAGTTCTTCTGGAATATCACCCTTCAGATAATCACTATCCGTCTTGAAGACTTCAACGGCACTGGGTTTCACAGGAGCAGATTCGTCTGGCATCGGTTCTTTTCGTCCTTGCAAGAGATAATGTTGTCCTCTCTGATTGCACATTCGAGAGGCGTCCTACTTAATAATAGGCAATTTTGTAATGGGTGGCGATAACAGATCATATAAATAGACAAAATGAAGGGCTTCGAAACCCATTGTTTACAGGACATAGAAGTTTCGAGGTATTTCGTGCAGCCACCATTCGTCACACAACTTGTTGCCGGTAACCGTGACGCCTTTGCAGCACTGTACGATCGGCTCGGAAAAAAGCTATGTGCAACCGCAGTTCAATTGAACTGCACTCACCAAGAAGCAGAAGACATTGCCCATGATCTTTTTGTAGAACTTGCTCACCACAGACAGGAACTCAGTGACGTAAAAAACTTGATGCTTATATTTTCACCATGCTGCGAAACGCTGTCAGCCGCCTGCAGTGATGAAAAAAACTGGCCTCAAAGAGTTCCTGCAATGGGCCTCTGATCAAGTTGCACGCAATCGAACGCACGACGTTCCAGCAACTCTTCTAACCGACAACCTCTCCAGAGCACTTAATCTCTTACCAGAGGGACAACGCACTGTTCTTATTTTAAGAGGCATATCCGGACTGAGCTTTAAGCAGATTTCTTCTATTGTTGAAATCAAGATGAATACTACAGCGAGTCGATATCGCTACGCAATCCAAAAACTTCAAAGCACACTTAGGCCAGAGGACAAATAGTGATGAAAAGTCAAAACCCATCACACAATGTAGAATTGTTCCAGGATGGCAAAGAAGAAATTGGTTTCCTAAAGGAACTTTGTACAACAAAATGCGCAGCACCGCACACACTTCGAAACCAAATTTTAGCAGACGTCAACAAAGTCTTGATGCACTCCCTAAAAGATCGGCTCGATTTATTTACACACTACCTTCTAATCATCCGTTTCATTGGCCTGATTTTATTTTTTTAACGCTATGAACTACTCACCCGTACAGCCGCGACATCTGGTCCACCATCAACAAGGTCAAAATAGCTTGTCTCAATATTTCTCTTTGCCGAGAAGAATCACTGATCTTAAAAAACTCTAATTAAAATATTTTTACTCGGATCAAACGAGCCTCTCCATCATGTCTATCTTTTCATTTTTTCTTGTTGTGCTGCTAACCTGCCTGCTGTGGACAGCTGCCTGCACTGCTGCTGCTGTTCGATTAAAAAAACCTTTGTTGCGACGACTGCTGCTCACTTTGGGTTTCCTTGCACCACTGTTATCCCTCTTGCCGTTTGTTGCATTCACAACCATTCTCGCATTCGTTGCTCATCTTCAGGTCAACTGGTTTTTATTTGCCATTTCTATTTTTATTTCGACACTCATAGGCAGTGGCCTGATTCTCCTCCGCGGCACACAGCCTGACGGTGGTGGATGGAAGACAGTCCCCGCTGCGAACTGGTCTCCACTCGCCTTGTTCACGCTCTTTTTACTGACAAAGAGTGTCACAGTAGGAACGATTCTTTACCTTAATCAAACCGTTGCAGCAAAAGCTCAGGCACTCCAGAACGAAGCTGCTATTTTGATGACCACGAATCTTCCCCCGAATCTTCCTGATCAAGAAAATGCAGCAGGGCTTTATCGGGGAGCTTCCGTAATGTTTGAAGAGGATGATGCGTTTCAAGGGTTTCTACAAGACAACGCGCAGTCCTTCGCAGATACAATCACTCAAGAAGAGATTGCTTTCCTCACGAGACACGTAGAAACTCTTGAACTCCTTCGTCAAGCAACAGCACGACCGATCTGTAGATTTACACGCGACTATTCTCGTCCGTCAATCGACATGCTCCTTCCAGAAATCCAATTTTTTCGAAATGCTGCCAGAATCCTTGCCGTATCAGCACACTATCAAGTATCGATTGGTAATATGCCGGCGGCTCTCGGTGATGTGAGCTCAATTATGAAAATGAGCCTGCATGCTTCGTCTGAGCCTATTCTCATTTCTGGGCTCGTAGGCCTGTCCATTGATGCCATTGCCATCGATGTCCTCATTGATATTCTTCCGTTCATCGATGCTGATGATCTTGTTCTCTTGAAGAGCAATAACATCCATAACTTTCTTTCCGCTCCGCCAGCCTTAACAAAAAATTTGTATGGAGAAGAAGCTTTTGGCTTAACTATATTTTCAATATTCGGAACAAGTGAATTTGAACAATGGCGGCTTGCTTCATTGCTCATGGATAATTTACATGTGCCTGACTCGATCTATCAGCAAAATGTTTTTCTTAATCCTGCGCTAGCTGCTTATCGCATTTTCCTCTTTCCTCAGGATCTTGCTGTTTATCAACAGACCATGCGCAGCTACCAAAGAGTAGCCGAGAGTTCCGATTCATATGCTGCAAGACAGACTATTCTCAAAAATATAGAAGGTGATTTATTGTCGGGCAGGCCGAAGGGATTTATGACGGCATATCTGATACCAGCGATCGGCAAAGCTATCGAGAATGTTGAAAAGGCGAGAATGCGACATACAACCGCTCTGGTCGCTATTGCTGCCACAGAGTTTC